>MEUA01000025.1 GCA_001771505.1 candidate division WOR-1 bacterium RIFOXYB2_FULL_36_35 | reverse complement strand
TAGAATCATTTATGCTTTAGTTTATACATTAAACAATGGAGAGGTACCCAACAAATTTACACAACTTTCTTGACATCAGCATTATTTTTTATATCTTAAGGGAATAACAAGTCAATGTAATACGCGCCCCTTCAATACTATGCCTTTTTATTGGTAATTTTGCAGCTAACGTTTTGCCGTAAGGAGTAAAATCCTGTTGATAAATCTCTTTATATTTTGAAGATATCCTTTGTTTTAAATTATTAATATAACCTTCAGGGAAAACCTTGTCATCTGCTATATGTTCAACAAACCAGATTCTTTTTGCGGTGATATTGTTTATGGGATATACCCTTTTTTTATAATCAAACATACAATAGGAATTGTTTATAAGGGTAACAGGTTTGTTTAAATCCTGATGCAGAGTGTAAATTTTCAAGCCGCTTAAAGCTATTATATTTAAGTAATAATTTATAATTCTGAAATTTATATAGTGACTGGTAGTTAAAACAATATCCCCTGCCTGCTTGTTTTTCATGATAATTGAAGAGACAGTTTTCCACTCTTCAATCTGGTTTGAATTATGATACTCTTCCAAAGAAAAATAATTTTTTATGGAAATAAGAGACCCGAAAACAATCAACAATATCAAAAGATATTTTAAGGGTTTTGTTTTCAGGTTCGTCAAGGAATACGATACAAGAATAAGATAAAAGGGAAAAGAAGCTATAAGATATTTTGGCATGGTAGGTTTTAATAAAATGGCGGAAGAAATAATAGGGAACAAAACTAGGATAAGAAGAAATGCTATCTTTATATTGTTAGCCTTTTTAAAATTTTTCAAAAGCAGAAAAGCCCATGCCAAACCGACGGGCATAACTACAAAAAAACTCCAAGGCGCCAGAGTTTCGCCAAAAGATAAAACAAACGGAAACAATATGATTTTTGTGTACCATGGGAAAACACTAAAAGCCATTTCGGCCTGAGAAGATATGACATTTGAAAAATTAAGCATAAACATCTTGATATAAAATGGACTCGCAAGTAAAACAGCAACAAAAAGAAGAAGAGGCAAAATTATATACTCCTTGATTTTTTTATTAAAAAAGCAGTAATAACACCAAAAGATAAAATGAGATGCCATTAAAAGGAGGGAATATACATGAGTCAGTAAAAACAACAAAGAAAAAACAAGGTATCCTATTTTGTGCCAGACTTTTTCTCCATTATTTAAAATCTCCCAGAAACACCAGGTTGAAAGCAACCCAAAAAGCATAAGGAGCCCATACATCCGTATTTCATGAGAATGCATAACTAACAGCGGCGATATGCTTAATAGAAATGAAGCAGCCAAAGCAACTTTAGAATCAAAATATTTTTTTGTAAAAACAAACAAGAGAGGAATTGAACTTAATCCTATAATTACAGACAAAAGTCGTAAGATATATTCAGATGGTCCGAAAAGCTTAATCCAAAAAGAGAGCAAGACAAAATAAACCGGCAAATGAGAATCTTGTGTCAGATTAATTGTTGCTGCTTGATATATTTCACGAAAAGTCTCTATAAAACTTATCTTTTCATGTCTAAAATTGTGCTCATAAAAATTGTATGAGATATAAAGACTGTGAGCCTCGTCTCCCCATAAACTGCGAAACTGCAGATTATAAAGCCTGACAAACAAACCAATAATAAATATACACAAGAATAATAATATAACTTTTTTTGTCATGATCTTTTTCTCCTTATAAATCCTTAAAAATATTGTAACGCTTGTTTTTTAATATTTTTATTTTTTCAATTACCATTTTTGGATTAGAAGTAATAACACTTAAAGTCTCAATGGAAGTTTTTTCTCCCTTTTGTCTTATTTCGTTCTCTATAGGCCTAAACTTTTGTATTTTTTTTATACCAAGTCCTATGCCCCCAATCCAACCTATAATAAATAATGCCAGAAATAGCGTGGCAAACCATTTTAAATATTTAATCAGCATGCCATTTACCTGCATCCATATAATTAAAAGCCATATGACCCCAATAAAATATAACATCTGAAAAGCATGATATCTGGAAAGAAGAGCAAATTTAAATCCAAAGTCAGTCCTTCCTATGGAAGTAATAGCGCAATTTAAAAGACTAAATAAAATTAATAAATAAGGAAAAAATATTTTTTCTCTTTCTAATTTAAAAGTTTTAAGAATCAAAAAAGCCCCAAAAGCTGTCATGAAAACACCCCACAAACCTGTCAAAAACAATAATAAATTTAAAAATACTCCTGCTTTATATGTAGGAATAAAATTAGCTCCCATATAAATAAAAAAATAAAAAACTATCTTTATTAGTTTACTTAAAGGGGATACTAATAAACCCTGATTATTCATATTAGAACTAATAGCTGATAGATTGTTTGAAACTCCTTCGGGCAATGAAATCGGTTTTACAGAAAAGGAGACTCCCCAAAAATAAAGAGCAAAACAGAGCAATGCGAAAAAAGAAAAAATTAAGAGATTAATAGTTTTAGGCCTATTTTTCAGAAAAAAGCCAAACAGGCATATCACCCACCCCAAAAGACCGCTTAAAAATGAAAAAGAAGCCGCAAAAAGCGATAAAATAACAATAATAAGGCTTTTAAAATTATCTCCTGCCGATAAAGAATTTTTAATTGCGACAGAGACAAAAAAGATTGACATTAAATGCGCCCCCCCACCCCACAGCAAACTTTCATGATGAACAGGCGAAAACTGGGATAACAAAGCAAGAAAAAACAACAAGATCATATTTTTATCATGAAAAATACTTAGGAAATATTTAAAAATAAAAAAGAGAATAAGCACAAAACAAAACAAAGAGAATATATTTTCTGCTCTCTGGTCATATTTTGTTAAGTTGGCTAAGGAAAAAAGAACTAATCTTGGAAGAATTACCCTATGCAAATTAACAGGAGAGAACATTTTTATTAAATCAAATTTGCCAAAAAGGTCAACATGTTCCCATTGTTCGCCGACAAAAACAGCAGGAGTAAACATAAAAACATAAAACAATAAAAGAATTGAAACAACTAAAAAAATAATGAGTAGATGAATATTTGATATTTTTTTTAACATATTATTTTAATTTTTCTATCGAACCTCTTCCTGTTTTATTAAAAACAAAATCCCGCACGGCATAAAAAGTAGACTTAATCCCCGTTAAGTCATACCTTCTTATTGACTGCAAAAAAGAGTAAGCAGGAAAAACCATAAAATTCAACAAAAGCGGAAGATATTGTTTTGTTTTCTTGAAAAATAAAAGGTTGTTTCTTGTCCTAAAATAAGTATAAAAAGGAGAGAATTTCCCTCCCATGGAAGCGGCAAATTTGTGATAAATTTTAGCTTCTGGTACAACCATTATTTTAAAACCGGCTGATTGGGCGCGTCTACAAAAATCTACATCTTCATAATTATTAAAATAATCAGAATCAAGAAAGCCTATCTTTTCAATAACTTTCTTTCTTATTAACATACAACAACCGGAAACCCATTGAGTTTCGCTGTTGTTTTGAACCTGCCCGAGGTCTTTTTGGTTATAATAAAAATGAAAAGGCTTTTTCATCACGGGCATGTAACCTCCGCCTATAAACCATATTTTATCTTTATTATTATAAAACATGATTTGAGGAGAAAATATTCCCGCCTCGTTGTTTTCCTTGGCGGCATTGATCAAAATATCCAAAAAATCAGGTTCTAGAACAGTATCATTGTTTAATAATAAAATAAAATCACAATTTACCTTTAAAGCTTTTCTGATGCCTATATTATTTCCTTCGGCAAAACCAACATTAAAAGCGTTTCTTATAACCTCCACATCAGGGAATTTTTTCTGTATATTATCTTGTGAACCATCTTTTGATCCATTATCTACCAATATAACAGTATTATTAGGATAAGTAATATTTTTTAAAGAGTTTAAACATTCAGTAGTATCTTTTTCCTGGTTCCAATTTAAAAGTATTGTTATGACTTTAGGATAATTATTTGATTTCACGTCAAATCCTCTTTAAAGAGTTTTTTTCTACATCCTGATATTTTAGTCTGCTTAATTTCCATGAAAAAATCCTTTCTAATTAGATAAAACTTATATATTAAAATATAGCTTTTTTCAACAAAAAACAACGCAACTTTTCCATATAAAACAAACGTCTTTCTTTGTTTATACATAAAAAGACAAAAAGAAACAAATAAATAATAGAAAGCAACATCGCTTTTATTATAATAATAAGCCAATTATTATTTATCATTCCAAAATTAAAAAACAAAAAAGGCAACATCAAACAAACCCCCAGCAAAATTGGCATAAATATGGTTTCAAAAAAATACTTTTTAAAAGAAATTTGCCCCTCTCTGCAAACAGTAAATGGGACTAACCAAAAGCTTGTAACAAACATGGCCAAAAAAGTCCCCAGGATAACACCAAACAAACCGAATTTTAAAACTAAAAAAATAGAAAAAAATAAATTCAAAAAAGCTTCGAGGATATTAAACAAGACTATCTTTTTTAATTTTCCCATCCCCTTTAAAGCCATAACTCCGGGACGAATAATACTCCCCATTAAAGCCACAAGCGCCATAAAATAAAAGATTAAATTCCCTACAAAGTTTTGACTCCCAACCCAAAGACCTATTATGTCTTTTCCCAAAAAAATCAATATCAAGAAAAGTATGGTCGCCAAACCTATTGAAAATTTTGTACTCTCAAATAGAAACAAAACAAATTTATCTTTATTTTTGGAAGAATGAAACTCTGAAAAAAAAGGGAAAAAAGCATCCGATATTTTATATGTAAAAGTTGTAGTTGCTTGAGTCATACGAAAAGCAATCGCATATGTAGCAACAGACGAAATGCCTAAAAATTTTGCAATTATAATGCTATCTGTATTAAATACTATTTGTCCGCCAAGACTTAAAACAAGCATAAACCCGCTAAAAGATAATATTTTAAAAAATATAGTTCTATCAAACCCCCACAAATTAGAAAACAAATCTGGCATGGTTTTTTTAAGATAAACAACCCTCAAGAAAAGCACAAAAAAAGTTGTCAAAAGCAATACAACGGCAAGGCTCATGATCCCAAATCCCATTTTCAATAAAACAATTGTAAGAATTGCGTTGACAATCACACCTAGGATATTTATTATATTAAAAGAAAAAAAATCTTTAAATCCAAACAAAACACTACCAAACACATTTGAAGGAAAAGATAGAGCCATATTCAAACCCGCCAGCAAAAAAACAATAGAGCTTATACTTAAAAGATCCTCTCTTATATCAAAAAATCGCATCAGGAAAAAACTAAGGAAAACTGTAATAACAACAACAATGCTGGCAATAATTGAATAAACCGTAAACGAATTAGATATTATTTTTTTAGCCTCAGGAAGATTAGGTGTATTGTTTTCCGATAAAAACTTACTTGTCGCAGTTGCAACACCAAAGTCCAAAAGCCCCATGTAGCCAACAATTGAAAGAATAGTAATCCATATTCCATACTCCAATTTACCAATCGAGCTAAGAATAATGGGTACTAAGGCTAAATTAACACCTATATTCAATATAGAATGAATATAACTTGTAGAAATACCAAGTATCAATTTTTTTGATTTTTCCATAAGATTAAAAAATCTACTTACTCACTTGCTTTTTCATTCAAAAAATACAAGGCAGTAAAAATATTAAAACTTCTTCTTTGCATCTAGAATAATGTAATGTTTGAGCTAAAACCCTTTCTATTGTAATCCCAAGATATCTCGAAGAATTATAAGTTGGAAGACAGATAGTAACTTGTGATCTTTTCTGATTCATGGTTATAGATTTAAACTCTCCACAACTTTCATCAAACTCTCACTGGTTTTCAACAAATACGTCCTACACCCCACAGCCTTCCCCGCCTCTACATCAATCTGCGAATCGCCAATAAACCAGGAATTTTTAAAATCAATTTCAGGGTATTTTTCTTTTGCCTGTAAAAGCAGCCCCGGTTTTGGCTTTCTGCAATCGCAATTATCCTCAGGCGCATGGGGACAAACAAAAATCTCGTCAATATGCGCCCCTTCTTTCGCAAGCGCTCCCCCCATCTTTTGATGAACAATATCCAAAGCTTTTTGCGTCATCTTCCCCCGCCCAATTCCTGATTGGTTTGTAATTAAATAGACTGGGATATTTTTATCATTTATAAGTTTTATTGCAGAGATAGCATCAGGAAGGAATTCAAATTCATCCCATTTTTTGACATAGTCCATTTCAATCTTTTTGTTTACGACTCCGTCTCGATCAAGAAATACAGCGCTTATTTTATCTGCCATTTTTAAACCACTCTATAGTCTTTTTAAGCCCTTCTTCAAGCTGGACAACAGGCTCCCATTTAAGTTCTTTTTTCGCTTTGGAAATATCGGGTCTTCTCTGTTTCGGATCATCTTGCGGCAAAGGTTCATTTATAGTTTTCAGAGAACCTCCTATAATTTTTGAAACAACCTGTGCAAGCTCAATCATTGTAAACTCATTGGGATTTCCAAGATTTATCGGAGTATGAATATCTGATTGCATAACTTTATAAATTCCAGAAACTAAATCTGATACATAACAAAAACTTCTCGTCTGTTTACCATCTCCATAAATTGTAAAAGGTTTATTATTCAATGCCTGATTTATAAAGTTAGGAACAACTCTACCATCATTCTTTCGCATCCTGGGACCATAAGTATTAAAAATTCTAATAATTCTGGTATCCAAACTGTAATGCCGCAGATAAGCCATAGTTGTCGCTTCCGCAAATCTTTTGGCTTCATCATAAACACTTCTTGGCCCTATTGAATTTACATTTCCCCAATATTCTTCTTTTTGAGGAGAGACTAATGGATCTCCGTAGATTTCAGAAGTTGATGCAAATAAATATTTTGCTCCCTTTTCTTTTGCAAGTTCCAAAGCATTAAATGTACCTAGCGCCCCGACTTCCAGCGTTTCAATCGGCAGTTCCATATAATCAACAGGGCTGGCGGGAGAAGCCATATGAAGGACAAAGTCAATCCTATCTTTATAATCCAAATGTGTAGATATGTCATGTTCTATAAATTTAAGATTTTTGTTCCCCTCATGATGTTTTATATTATGCAGTGAACCTGTTATAAGATTGTCAATACAAACAACTTCATGATCTTCCTGCAAAAGAAGATCAATAAGATGGGAAGCTATAAATCCGGCCCCACCTGTGATTAGGATCTTCATCTTCCAACCCCAATATATTTAAAACCCGCCTCTCTTACTCTTTTAGGATCATAGATGTTTCTTCCGTCAAATATAATCTTATTTTTTACAAGTTTTTTAGCCCTTTCAAAATCAAGCTCTCTAAATTCTGCCCATTCGGTAACAATAACAACAGCATCAGCACCCGCAATTGCATCATACACTCCATCGGCAAAAGAGATGGCTGTTAACTGTTTTTTTGAATTAACAGAAACAGCAGGGTCATAAACTGTTATTTTGGCCCCTTTTTTAATCAGTGAATCAATAATTTCCAGAGACGGCGCCTCTCTCAAATCATCTGTATCTGGTTTAAAGGACAAGCCCAACACAGAAATTTTCTTTCCTCTTAGCTTCTTTAATTCTTTCAAAATTTTACCGACAAAGAGATCAACCTGAAAATCATTAACCTCGGTAACAGATGATAAAATTTGAGGGTCATAACCCTGCTCGCGAGCCAAATGCATTAAAGCCAAAACATCTTTTGGAAAACAACTTCCGCCATAGCCGATTCCGGCATTTAAAAATTGCTTGCCGATTCTTTTATCAAGTCCCATAGCATTTGCAACTTCCAAAACATCTGATCCAACTTTTTCGCAAATATTCGCAATTTCGTTTATAAAAGATATTTTTGTCGCTAAAAAAGCATTTGAGGCATATTTGATAAGTTCCGCACTTTTAACCGATGTAAAGATTATATGCGCATTTAACGGCCTGTAAAGCTCTGTAATTAAATTAAAAGCGCGATTGTTGGATGCCCCAACTACAATCCTATCCGGATTCATAAAATCGGATATTGCGGAGCCTTCCCTTAAAAATTCGGGATTTGAAACCACGGAAAAATCTTTTTCAGGTATTTTATTCTCTGTTAAAATTTTTGTAACAATATCTCCCATTCCAACGGGAACAGTGCTTTTATTCACAATCACTTTAAATTTCCTTGATTTGTTCCCTTTTTTTGATTTTAAAGCCTTTGCAATGCTTTGAGCTACGGAAATAACAGCAGAAATATCAGCCTGCCCGTTTGATTTGGGAGGAGTTCCAACAGCAATAAAAATAACTTCTGAATTTAAAACAGCGGATAAAATATCATGGCTAAAAATGAGCCTTTTTGCTTTATGGTTTTTTGAAACAAGCTCAGGAAGTCCTGGCTCATAAAAAGGAATATCGCCTTTTGAGAAAATCTCAAGCCGTTTTTGGTCTTTATCGATACATACAACATCATTTCCAAGATTCGCAAAACAGGCTCCTGTTACAAGGCCTACATAACCGGTCCCGATAACTGCTAGTTTCATTTATGCCTCCAATTAACCAAAAAACAAAAAAACTTAAGGATAGAAAACTCTTTTCATATTTTTAGGTTTTTTAGTTCTTTCAACTCAATTACTCAAAGATTTTAGAACTTAATCCTCTGGCCAGATCAGAGAAAAAATCTTTCAATTCTTTAATAGTTGTTTGTTTTATCATTTTGGGCAAAGCTTCAATTCGTTTCACTTTTGATAATTCCCCACCCAGGAAAATGTCATCAACTTTAATGCCAAACTTCTTTTCAACATCACAGCGAATATTTTCTATATTAAATTCTTTTAACAAAAAAAACATGTCCACAAAATCTTTTGGATCAAAACGGTCTAAAAGCGCCATTAGTTTATTAGTAGCAATGTCCCGCAAGCTATCGATCTTAATATCATTCTTAACGGTTGTGGCTTCTAATTGTATAAATGGATATTTACTAAATTCAATTTTCAATTCTTCTTCATTGATTTTAAAAAAGAATATATTCCTATCATAAAGCCGCTCAAAACGAACAGAGGTAGCATTGATTTCGATTTTAAGCCTTTCTGCAAAATCATGCAAAAAGACTGCATCAGGATTATCATAATTGAAAAAATCCAAATCATCCGAAAGTCGATGCTTTAAATAATAAGCGGCTAAAGCTGTCCCGCCGCTCAAATAAAAATCCTTAAAATTACTCTCTTTTCCAATAAAAGCAATCGCCTTTTTTTGAATATAAGTTAAAACTGTTTGTTCCATAAAAGCAATTCCAAAAAGGCCCTTCTGTTTTCAGGAATATTTAATTGAGGAAGATATTTTTTAAGCATTTCTTTATTGAGTTTTTTTCCATCAAGACCATAATTAATTAGGCGCTCCAAACCCCAGACTGGATCAGCTTTCTCTTGTTTTTTATATTCAATTTCCTTATAATCCCATACCATAAAAATATTTTACCACATCTCCAACCGAAATTCCGTCTCATTTTTGCGATATAAATATAGTATCTTCGTGCTATAATATTAATTAATGTTTGAATTTACAAACAAAATGGAAGAATGCAATAAGCTGAAAAATGAATTGGATTCTTTTCGACCATTTTCACCCTCTGTAATAACCCAACTTAAAGAATATTATAAAATCAATTTAACATACACAAGCAATGCAATTGAGGGAAATTCTTTAACCGAATCAGAGACAAAGGTTGTCATAGAAGACGGAATAACCATCGGAGGCAAGCCGTTAAGGGATCACCTTGAAGCAATAGGACATGCTTCGGCTTATGATTTTATTTA
>MEUA01000024.1 GCA_001771505.1 candidate division WOR-1 bacterium RIFOXYB2_FULL_36_35 | reverse complement strand
GTGAAATGCCTACCAGTTCTCAAACTATTTCAAGATTGGGTGAGGGCAGAGAAATCCAGGATGGAAAATTCACAAAGTCATTATTTTATGTTGTTAACCCCGATTATTCATACCTAAGGAATTTTCCAATAGACTGTTAAAATTTTGTTAGTCTATGAATAATCGGGGTTAAGTTATTCATGTTAATTGCAGTTATGCAATAGCAAATTTTCTTGATTCCCTAAGTTCTTGATCACTTCATCAATCACCCAATCGGGGGTTGAGGCTCCTGCGGTAATGCCAATTTTAGCTTTCCCTGCCAGCCACTTGCCATCCAATTCCAAAGCCGTTTGGATTTGATGCGTTTCTGCCCCTGTTTTTTTGCAGAGCTCCGTCAACCTGTTTGTATTAGCGCTTTTGAGATCACCAATAACAAGCATCAGATCAACTTTTTTGGCAATATCAATCGCCGCCTTTTGCCTTTTGCTTGTCGCTCCGCATATCGTTTTATGGATAATAATATCTTTTGTCTTTTCTTTAAGTTCTTCTACCACTTTGTCAAAATTTGCTTCAGATTGGGTTGTTTGAGCAATAACGCCAACCTTGCCGGCAAGTTTTATAGAGGCCAAATCTTCCGGCTCCTCAACCACCAGCGCTCTCCCTCCCGACCATGCAACAATCCCTTTAACTTCAGGATGGTTCTTGTCTCCTACAACTATAACCTGTATTCCTTTTTCAGCAAGATTCTTGGATAGTTTTTGGGCATTTTTTACCCAAGGGCAAGTCGTATCAACAAGTTCGAGCCCTTTCTTGTTAATTTCGTCGTAAACCAAAGGAGAAACCCCATGCGCTGAAATAATAATAATTCCGTCCGTCCCTTGAGGGATTTCAGAAACAGCTTTTACAATTCTGGCTCCTAGTTCTTCGAATTTCCTGACAACTTGAGTATTGTGTACTAGATTGCCAAGCATAAAGATTTGTTTGTGGGTTTTTGTCTGCTCAAGAGCTATTCGATAAGCCCTCTCCACCCCTTCACAAAATCCCGCGTATTCAGCCATTAAAATTTGCATATGTATCATTATAGAAGAATTCCAAGATAATGTGAAATTCCTATCAAAATTGTACGATATATATATAGAAAATATTAGACCGTTGGGAAGAGAATAAAAAGCCCGAGCCTGTTCGGGCTTTTTTGTTATACTTAGATCCCTTGCTCCTTCATCCTTTTAATGGCAAGAGAAATTCTCTCTTTAGGCAGAGTAATAGCAAACCGTACATATCCTTCTCCTGAAGCTCCATACCCTATTCCGGGAACTACAAGAATGCCACATTTTTCTAAAAGCTTTTCAGAAAAAAATGCAGATGTCTCCCCCTTTGGAGTGGGAACCCACATATAAAAAGTAGCTTTTGGTTTTGGAAAATCAAACCCCAAAGATTTAAGCCCCTCAAATAAAACATCTCTCCGTTCTCTAAATATTTCATTATTTGCCACAACACAATTTTGAGATCCGCTTAAAGCCTCTATCGCCGCAAATTGGATTGCTTTAAATACCCCGCTATCAATATTTGATTTTATTGTCGCCAAAGTTTGTACAGCCTCTTTATTCCCAACCGCCATCCCGATTCGCCAGCCTGTCATATTGTAAGTCTTTGAGAGCGAATGGAATTCTATAGTTACATCTTTTGCCCCTGATATTTCAAGAGCGCTCATCGGTTGAAATCCATCATACCCCATTTCTGAATAAGCAAGATCGGAGACAAGGAGTAAATTATTCTTTTTGCAAAACTCAACAGCCTCCTCAAAAAATGCTTTATCTGCGACCGCCCCCGTCGGGTTGTTTGGGTAGTTCACATATAAAATTTTGGCTTTTTTAATGACATCGTCTGGAATAGATTCTAAATCAGGCAAAAAGTGATTCTCCTTTGTAAGAGGCAAATTATAAGTTTCTCCACCCGCCAGTGTGGTTGATATACCATAAACAGGATAAGCAGGATCAGGAACCAAAGAGATATCACCTCTATCAATAAAAGCAAATGTAAGATGTGCAAGGCCCTCTTTTGAACCTATGAGAGAGCATACTTCATTGTTTGGATTAAGCTCAACGTTAAAACGTTTTTTGTACCAGGTTGCAACAGCTTTACGGAAAGAGAGCTCTCCTTTTGTACTCGGATAATTTGCGGATTCCTTTGTTTCTAAAACCTCATGCATCTTTTCAAAAATGTGGTCTGGTGTGGGGAGGTCGGGATCCCCGATCCCAAAATCGATGATATCTATCCCTTTTGCGATAAGCTCTGCTTTTTTTTCTTCGATTTTAACAAATAAATATGGCGGTATTTTGTCTAAACGTTTTGATTTACGCATGAATTAATTATAACATAAGGCTAATTTAATCTCGACTTCTCCGACTCTCTAAGATTTTTTCGTATCCACACAAACAATCCGTCCATAAATTCTCCTGTGCCATGACCTCCCGTAAAACCTGTTTTTGGCGCTGAGATTCTCCTCGCAATCAAGCTTATTGACTTATAAACATTGCTGAATCTTTGGATTCCCATACCTTTTATAAATAAAACCCCACACTGCCTTTGTCTTCCCCATCCTAAAGCTCTCCCCCGAAACTGTCTAAAAAAATCATTATAGCAATATTTCTCGTCCGGAGCTAAAACCGTCAAAAAAACAAAAGACAAACAGCTCCAGAAAAATTGTTGGGTCTCTTTTTTATGAATCAATCCGTCAAGATCATAAGCCTTTTCAACCCACTCTCCTCCCACTAAAAATCCTTCATAAGCAAATCCTCTTTTCTCATCATCTACAAAATCTTGCCCTACTGCAAATTTAATCTTTTGTAACTTTGATACTAACAAAGAATTTCCTTCTATTTCTTTAAGAATTTCTCTTTTTATTTCAAAATAAACTTTTCCCCGATATTCTTCGCCATCTTCTCTGTTTTCTCTTAAATTTCTGGCATCAATTGATACAGTAGTTCTTATTACGGTTTTAAATACTACTTGGCCAAAACAATTTTTATTTTTCTTGGTACAAAAAAGAACTCTGCCAACTCTCCCTCCAGATAACATTCTTACAGGGTCAAGCTGACGCAAATTATAAGTAATATCCATATAAAATCTTTCGATCTCAACTATTAGAAATTTCACCCCGATTATGACAATCGGGGTTTACTCGATGGGTCTGTTGCATAATGGTCATTCCCGTGAAAACGGGAATCTATTTCTCAGAAAACAAGATGGATCCCCGCTTTCGCGGGGATGACAAATTGCAAAAACCGCTATTATGCAACAAGCCCTCGATGTATGAATAATCGGGGTTCAGAGGAATTATTGTAAACTTAGCTCAAATATTTCGAGAGCTTTATCAATCTGAGGTTTTTTAATAATAAGGGACGGTACAAATCTAATAACAGTCCCATCCCCACCGGTAGATATCAAAACTAAACCTTTTTCCAGGCAAAAGTTCATGATCTTTTTAACAACCGTATTATCCCCAAAATCCACCCCAACCATAAGCCCTATCCCCCTAACATCTTTTATCTGAGAATATTTATTTTTTAGTTTCTCAAGCCTCTTAATCAAATATTTTCCAAGTTTCTCTGCTTTTCCAAGCAGGCCTTTTTCTTTTATAACATTAATTGTGGCAACCGCGGCCGCGCAACAAACAGGATTCCCACCAAAGGTCGATCCGTGAGCCCCTGGAGACCATTTTGACATTAAATCTTTAGACGCCACGCACACTCCTAGGGGAAATCCGGACGCAATCCCTTTTGCCAAAACTATAACATCAGGAACTATCCCTGCATACTCAAACGCAAACCATCTACCGGTCCGCCCAATCCCAGACTGTACCTCATCTGCAATTAATAAAACCCCGCTCTGGTCACAAAGTTTTCGTAACCCTTGCAAAAAATCCGAAGAGATAACTTTATATCCCCCCTCCCCCATTATAGGTTCTACTATAATGCCGGCAATTTGATGTTCATTAATTAATTTTTTAACAGAATCCAAATCTAAAGAAGAAATATACGTTTCAGGCAAAAGAGGTTCATACCCTTCACGATACTTCATCTTTGATGTGGTAAGGGACAAAGCCCCAAGTGTTCTTCCATGAAAAGCCCCTTCAAAAGCTATAAGCCCTGGTTTTTTTGTGGCATATCTTACAAGTTTAATCGCAGCTTCAACTGCCTCACTTCCACTTTGACAACAAAAAACTTGAGATTCGGAGATTGAAGTTATAGATCGGATAATTTTACCCAAATCAATATAAGGCTCATAAATAGCAACGCCAATACATGTATGAATTAATTTTTTAGTCTGATCAATAGCAGCTTTTACAACTTTTGGATGACAGTACCCAACAGAACAAGTGGCAATGCCAGAGGCAAAATCTATATACTGTTTTCCGTTAATATCATATAAATAACAACCTTTTCCTGATGTTACTTCAAAATCATCAAAGTAACGTCCAAGAACAGGCGAAGTATATTCTTTGAAATTTTCAAGCATCGACATTAAAATATTATACACTATTTACTCCGATTATCCACGGTAAACCCAGAAACTAACCCCGATTATCATAATTGGGGTGAATAATCGGGGTTTATGATATACTTTTAATTGATATCATGAAAAATATATTCAAATTATTAACCTTTATCATTCTTTTAATTTTACCTTCAGCTTGCTTTTCTTCCACAACATATATTTCCGGAGAAGTAATTGTAAAATTCAAGAGTAATACTATTACTATTCCTTCCGGTATTAACATTTCATCTGTAAACTCTGTTTCAGTAAAATCAAAAGTGTTAAAAAACATTCTATCTTCACTGAAAGTAAAAAGCATAGAAAAAGGCTTTCCAGATGCAAAAACACCGATCCAGACTTACAAAGTTATTTCAGGCAAACAGATTAAAATTCCGGATCTCTCCTCGATATTCTTAATAAAATTCCCCACAGAAAATAGTGTAGAACAGGTTATCTCTGAATTAAAAAAACTTTCCGAAGTAGAATATGCCCATCCAAATCATATTATAAAAGCTTTTATAACTCCAAACGATTCTCTCTATAACACTTATCAGTGGAATATGTCAAAAATCAGCGCAGAAGCAGCCTGGGATATAACTACAGGAGATTCTTCAATTATTGTTGCGGTAGCAGATACAGGAATAGATTATAATCACGAAGATCTGTCAGGCAAAATAATTTTAGGCTATGACTATGAAAACAACGATAGCGACCCAATAGATGACAACGGCCACGGAACACATGTAGCAGGCGTTATAGGCGCCATCACCAATAATGATAAAGGGGTGGCAGGACTAAATTGGGGTTGTAAAATCATGGCCGTTAAAATAATGGGTGTGGGCGGCTATGGTTCATTACTTAATGCTTCAAGAGGAATAGAATACGCGGCAAGTAACGGAGCTAAAATAATAAGCATGAGTTTTGGCATTGAATATGACGATGACGACTTAAAAGATACTATTATAAATGCTTATTCAAGAGGATGTATATTAGTAGCAGCCGCTGGAAATGAAAATAAGAGCAGCAGATTCTATCCTGCAGGATATGACGATTATGTTATAGCAGTTGCCGCTACAGATCAAAATGATTTGGTAGGACATTGGGGAACAGACACTCCTTTATCAGCATCAAACTACGGAGAGTGGATTGATGTATGCGCACCGGGAACAGATATTGTTAGCACATGGAAATCAAACAATTATGCAAACCAAGGCGGAACTTCCATGGCAGCCCCCCATGTTGCGGCATTAGCAGCTCTTATCCTTTCAAAAAAACCTTCAATGTCACAAGAAAATGTCAGATACCAGATTGAGAATTCATGTATAAATATAGACAGCCTCAATCCTTCTTACGCGAATCTTTTAGGATATGGAAGAATAAATGCAGCCTTAGCCTTAGGTTTGCCAATCGCTAGAATCACTCAACCTGAAAATACAAGCTATGTACATAGCTCTATACAAATAAAAGGAACCGCAACAAGTACAGATTTCTCAAGATATCAACTGCAAATAGGATCTGGAACAAATCCCGCGACATTTGAAACCTTTTATGAAGGGGTGCAAAGTGTAGATTCCGGAATATTAGGAACTTTTGATACAACTACAAAGGAAGACGGTCCCTACATAATCAAATTAACATCTCAAAGCCAATCACAACTCTCCTCGGAAGCCTCTATAACAATCAACATAGACAATACCGAACCAAAAGCTAAAATAACCTCGCCTGAAAACAACGCAGCAATAAACGATGTCGTTACTATTTTAGGTATTGCGACGGATATAAATTTTAACTACTATACTCTCTCTTATGCCAAATCCCAAGATACAAGTTTTATTAACATATCCTCATCAACGACCCAAAAATCAAATAACATATTGGGAGATTGGAATACCATAGGTTTATCAGGATTATACAAACTAAAGTTGACTGTCGCAGATAAATCCGGTCGTGAAAATTCTGAGACAATAGATGTTAATATTACATCGACAACGACACCCTCTATTGAAATACAAGGTTTTTCACAACCAAGTCCCAATCCTTTCAACCCAAAAACACAAAACGAAACATTTATATACTATAACCTGTCTAACAATTTTCAGACTTCACTTTATATTCTCAATATAAGCGGTGAACTGGTTTATAAACAAACTTTTCAGAGCGGTCAAAACGGAGGAAAAGCCGGAGAGAATTTAGTAACATGGAATGGGCATGATCCGTTTGGCGCCACAGTCGGTAATGGCGTTTATTTATATAAGATAACTTCAAATAATAAAATTTTAGGTTCAGGTCGGATAATTGTTATAAGATAACTTAACCCCGATTATTATAATCGGGGTTAAAAACTCAAGGTAAAATCAAAACTGGCGGAACTCGCATTAAGATTATCGCTAGGTTTTATTTTATTTTCAAAGCTTACTGTTTTATAAGAAGCAGTAAAAATTACACTGCTTAGAATTGGATTTTCCTGGGGAACATTAAAATTAAAGCTCCAGGTGTTTATTGTTTTTAAATAATCTGTTTCGGGAAAAGCCCCCCCCGCTTGAACCTCACCCTGATTATGTTCATCTTCCAGCGTATGAACCAACTCACCCCAAGAAAAAGCTCTGTACTTGGAAGTTATTTTTGACCAACTCTTGTGGCGATTTTGATTATCAGTAATATTAGTAGTAACTTTTAGATTGTATTCCGCATCCAAAACAAGCTTGTCTATGGGCGTAAAAGCAAGAGAACATTTTACGGTCTGATTATTTGTCTTAAGTTCAGAGGTTGCAGTGGAAGTCGCATTAAAATAATCTTCATAAACAAATCCCGGAACTAAAGAAATCTGAGGCGCAGGGTTTATTGTCAATGTATAATCTTGAATAAAGGAACGATTGTCTGTCGCAACCTCAAAAGTCCCTGAAGGAGTAATAGCTTTACTCCCATACCAGGTATAATTTGAATTAAGTTTGAAATTATTAAAAGAAATAGGAATCCAAGTGGCATTATAAGTATTGGAATTGCCTCTACTCTCCACCCCTGTCTCATGAACAGTGTGGTCTTCTGTATAAAACCATTTAGTGGATAAATAAGAATAAGGATCAATTTTTATACTGGTTGACAACTTTTCATCTTTCGGGTTTTTGCCCTGAACTACAAGAGAGGGAGTTTCTTGCCTGTTATAATCATAACTTGTATTAATAATTGTTGTGGGGTTCAAATCTATATGATATGTAGTATTTTTAGTTTTAATTTTACTTTCGGCGCTTGGCGCATGCGTTATCTCTTCATGATCAAGCTGTTTAGCATACGTTGTCATTTTTTGTATTTTCGGGAAGGGTAGATCGATAGATATATCATAACTTAAATCTCTTATGGTTTTCCATGATGTTACAACCTCAGAAGTTTGAGTATTAATGATCTTTGGCTCTGATAATTGAAAATCTGTAGATGCCTTTATACGATCAGTAAAACCAAAACCATAACTTACATGTCCATACGTCGTATCTCCTTTTGAAAAATTCAGCCTGTCTTTTGAAAAAGTCTTTTGCCCATCATACTTATGAGTAATTCTTAACAATCCCATTCTGTATTCTTTCGGCGCCACGCTTAAAGAATAAGAATTTAATGAACTGTCAGCGCTTAAAGGTTTATTAATATCAACAGGATCACCCCGAACTTCCTGATTCCTATTTACAAAAGCAATCCCTGCCCATCCAAAAGGTGTAAATGATGTGTTATAAAGTCTCTCATAATTGTGAGTGTAAGCGGAACGGGAAGCGCCTATAGGATTGTTCGTCTCCCGATAAGAATAATCCGCTTTAAAATCACTGGACAAAGGTTCAAGCTGAACAGCAAAATCCTGATAATTTGAGCCAACTCCAATAGCAGTACTCCCAAGGGGACTGAAATCAAACCCTATGTTTTTATTGTTGTACGCCAAAGAGATCTTTCCAATTTTACTTTTAATTCCATACTTATAAGCCTTGTCAATTTTGGATGTTATCCCTTCTTGAATTCCTCCTTGAGATTGATACTTATAATCAACTGTTACAGAATCCTGAGTCCCCAAAGAAATGCTATAAAAGGTTATTGTTCCTGAAGTATAATCTATAAAGTAGTCGCCATCTCTGTTTACAAGCTTTTGATTGATATAAACATTATCACTTCCTTCAATAACCGGCTTAAAACTTAAAACAACTCTATTTACAGTAGAGCTAAAAGAGAAAGCTTCCGTTGTTGAAACAGAACTTATAACCTTGTCATTATTAGTTTGAGCATAATTAGTCGTCATTTGCAAAATTTCACCAAACTTGACATCGGCATCAAAACCTATAAGATCCTGAGAAATATCGCTGCTTACATCAGACTGTTGAGCAACATACTGAAAATACACGTCAAAACTCTTTGTAGTATCCAATGGCTGGTTAAACATAATAGAGGGACTTCCACTTGTATAATTTATTGAATAATTTCCATTGGCCTCAGTAGTACTACTATTTCTTACATAATTATCTTTCGTCTGTGATCCTGTAATCCATACGTCAACATGTTCTGAGCCTGGAATAACATTTCTATAACCTGTAAGATAATAAGGGCCTCGGCTGCCATCCCCTGTCCCGGTAAACCTCCCAATAACATTTTTATAATAAGTATAAGTAACAGAAACCTCGGCAGTAGAATTAAAGGAAGTCAACATTTTTATTGTCCCTGTATAGTAACCGTTTGATATATCAGATGGATCATTTATAAATGCAAGTTTTGTGGAAGGAATAGTAAGCGCATTTCCGGAAGCCGCAACTTCAATAGTAGGAATAACATAATCTATACCGTAAACCAAGGTTTGATTGCCAACAGAAACCGTAAGAATTCCACCTTCTTGTGTTGACAAAATCGGGAATTTAGAAAGATATATGGTAGACTCATTACTTGCAATATCCGACCACCTGAAAGTTTGGACATCTGTTGCAGTAATAGAGCTTGTGCTTTTTTGTGCCGATTCCTTAAGGTAAGTAAAACCGATTGTCGCAGATTTCGGATTTTTATCCGGATACGAAAGAGTTGGAACTTCTCTCACTATATAAGAATATAAAGTTCTTATATTTGAAGTATTTGAAACATTATAATTAAAAGTTATCTTTCCTGTTTCATTATCTAAATAATAATCAAAATCACGAATGACAAATCGTTCATTTACATAAACTTTCTCTGAGTTAGGAACTATAGGCTGATTAAGCAGGGAATAAGGACCTCTTCCTCCATTGCCCGAAATGTTATCAGTTGTCTTTTCTGTTTTATAATATGAATAAGAAACCTCTAATCGGGAGGAATCATCTGGCAATTCAGGAAGAATCAAAACAATGCTTCCTTTACTATAGTCAATATTATAATCTTCATTTTTAGCGAGTAATCTACCTTTAAAAAATAATGCTTCGGAAAACTGAACAACGGGGAAATTTTTTAATTGATATTTTCCGACCGATTCATCCTCCAAAATCTCATCTGAAATTTCATTTTCATTTACTTCCTCTGTGCCAGATAATGCTTCGCTAGTTGACAAATCAATAAGGGGAGAATCGTGTCCAGTAAAATTTCTTGATGTCGTCGGAAAAATTTCATTAGTCCCTTTTTCTACGGGTTGTGGTTCGCTATCACCTTTTGATGATGATGAAGAATCCAAAATCACTCTACCTTGAAGCCCTAAAAAATCTTTTTTTGATAACGAAGGGAAAAAAAGGTCTAAAATATTAGTATATTCATAACTATATTTAAATGTATCCGTTGTTGTCAATATTTTTGTGAATGTAATTTTACCCTCAAAATAATTGATCAAATAATCTTTACCTCTAGCCAAAGCAATACCATTTAGTTCAACGTATTCAGAATTTTCAACAATTGAACCATGCCCCAAGCTATATGGTCCTGTAGTATTATTTCCTATCTGAGACGTAAGCGGTTGAATTTGACTTTTAAGTTTCGCAGAAGGGACGGCAATAAAATCATAATTTTTGCCTTTTGAAGTAACCATTACACCATTTAAAAATTTTGTGGCTGAGGCAAATTCATTTCCCGAAAAACTGGTAGTAAAATCACCGAAGGTTAATTCATGCTTATCATCATAATTAACTTTAACATTGTAAGTATCCGGAGTTTCAGGTTGCTGTTCAACATCATAAGCCACGGATAATTTTTCATTGAGCTGCCCAACTATTTTCAGTTGCAAACTCTCTTGCCAAGGCCCTCCTGTTAGATTGGAAGATCCCCCACCCAAAAGAGTAACGCCAAGAAAGTAATTAGAACGGGGAGTTACACTCACCTCTTTATACTGCCATTTTTTATACCCAAAAACATCTATTTTGGGGAATTGATCTGCGTAAGCGCTTCCTAATAATAAAAAGAATGAAATTAAAAGCGCTCCTATAATAATAATTTTTATTTTCATTACAGGAGAATTATAACTTTTGACAGAAAAGATTACAAACAAAAAGTTTTGCAGCAAAATTGATTTTCTACGCTTTATATTTTTTGAAAGCTATAACAGCGTTATGCCCGCCAAATCCAAGTGAATTTGAAATCGCAACATTAATTTTCATTTGTCTAGCAACATTTGGAACATAATCCAAATCACAAATAGGATCAGCTTCTTCCTGATTAATGGTAGGAGGCGCAATATCATTAACAATAGATAAAACAGTAGAAACTGCTTCAATGGCTCCCGCAGCCCCCAAAAGATGACCTGTCATAGATTTATTGGAACTGATTGCTACTTTTTTTGCATGTTCGCCAAACGCCGTTTTAATAGCCATTGTCTCATACTCATCATTTAGCTTTGTAGATGTTCCATGAGCATTTATATAATCAACATCAGAAGGATTAAGCTTAGCATCTTTTAATGCAATAAGCATAGCTCGTACAGCCCCCTCCCCACCAGGCGCTGGAGCCGTTATATGATTTGCGTCTCCACTCATTCCGTAGCCCACAATTTCAGCATAAATTTTAGCAGCGCGCGCTTTGGCATGTTCCAACTCTTCCAATATAACGATTCCTGACCCTTCTCCCATAACAAAACCATCTCTTTTTTTGTCAAAAGGACGAGAAGCCTTTTCCGGATCAGCGTTAAAAGAAGTAGAAAGAGCTCTTGCCGCAGCAAAACTACCAATTCCAATAGGAGAAATAGCACACTCAGCTCCGCCGGCAATCATGACATCAGCATCTCCTCTTTGCAATATTCTATAGGAATCACCAATACAATGGGTCCCTGAAGCGCAAGCTGTCACAACACAACTGTTTGGCCCTTTAGCTCCAAGATGTATAGAGACCAAACCCGCTGCCATGTTTGTTATCATATAAGGAACAGTAAATGGTGAGAGTCGGCTTGGCCCCTTATCTCTCAAAACATTAACCTGCTCTTCTAAAAATTCAATACCACCAATTCCAGAACCGATAATAACACCCACACGATCAGCATTGCTCTCATTTATTGAGAATGCAGAATCAGAAAAAGCCATCTTTGCAGCTGCTATTGCATATTTAATAAAATTAACAATTTTTTTTGCCTCTTTTCTATCCATATATAAAGAAGGATCAAATCCCTTCACTAAGCCCGCTATATGACAAGAAAAAGAAGAGACGTCAAAACGGTCTATTTTGCCAATGCCACTTTTTCCTTTAACAAGATTTGTAAAGTGTTCATCCACGTTCAAACCAATAGGAGAAACAATTCCCAACCCCGTTACAACAACTCTTTTCTCCATCAAGGGACCTCCTCGATTTCGGAAATAATATCATTCATTATCTCTTTAGCCGGCTTAATTCTACGATCTTTTAACTGCCAAACCTTTTCACCGGAAAAAACAATTCCATTGTCAATGTCACCCTTTTGAGAACGGATTAATGCTTGTATTATGCAATATTTCAGAGAACAATTTTTCAAGCAATAGTCACAACCAACAGGTTTTGGCGCGGTCCCAGATATAATTTCATCTACAAAAGGGGTACGCAAAGCCCTACCAGGCATACCAACCGGCGATTCAATTAAAACAACATCCTCTTCTCTGGCATCCTGGTATCTTTTTTTGAAAGGCAAAGAAGCATTACACTCTTCTGATAAAACAAACCTTGTAGCAAGCTGTACGCCAGAAGCACCCATTCTAAAAGCTTTTGCAATAAGTTCCCCTGTTACCAATCCCCCTGCAGCAATAACAGGAATCTTCACTGCTTTTAAAATTTCCGGAAGAATATCAAATATCGATCTATCAGTTCCAAGATGTCCGCCAGCCTCTTTCCCTTCAACAATAACCGCGGACGCTCCGCTCTTTTCGGCAAGTTTAGCAAGCTTAGCGCTAGATACTATAGGAACAATGGGAATATTTTTTTCACGGCCTATTCTAAAAATATCTCTAGAAAATCCGGCTCCTGTAATTATAAAGTCAATCTTTTCTTTTATTGCTGTATTTACAATCCCCAAAAACTCACGAGCAGCAAACATAATATTTATGGCGATAATACCATCTAAAGCTTTCTTTCTTGCAATCCTTATTTCATCTGCCAATTCATCAAAAGTCATCCCTGAAGCGCCAATTACACCTATCCCTTGTGCTGCAGCAACAGCACCTGCCAAATTTCCCGTGGAAATCCTAACTGCCATCCCCCCCTGAATAATCGGCACCTGCGCGATTAAATCTCCTATTTTTAATTGAGGTAATTTCAAATAATTATAACCTTATTAAAATTTATTTTTGATGTGACATTATATAAGTTACCGTATCCCCAACCGTTTTAATCTTTTCAGCATCTTCATCGGGGATTTCAGTACCAAAAGCCTCTTCCAATGCCATTACCAATTCTACCGTATCCAAAGAATCAGCTCCTAAATCATCAACATAGGAAGACTCCTTTTTTGCCTCCGCCTCAGAAACTCCCAACTGTTCTACAACTACCTTTTTTACCTTTTCTAACACTTCATTCTCGTTCATTTACTTTTCCTCCTTTTTTGTAATAAGTTTACAGTTTATTGTTTACAGTGTACAGTAGTAAGCTATTTCTTGTTTTTACTGTTCACTGTACACTTTATCAGGTATTCATTAGCATTCCACCGTTAACATTGATGATTTGGCCCGTAATATAATCTGAATCAGGCCCAGCTAAAAACAAGACAGCCTTTGCAACTTCTGTAGGCGTTCCCATTCTCTTTAATGGAATAACTTCGACCATTTTATTTTTAACATCTTCGCTAAGCTTGTCTGTCATTGCCGTTTGAATAAATCCCGGAGCTACAGCGTTTACGCAAATACCTCTTGAAGCTAGCTCCCGAGCCACTGTCTTTGTCATCCCAATAACCCCTGCTTTGGCAGCAGCATAATTTGTCTGTCCCACATTCCCCATCTCTCCAACAATAGACGCAATACTGACTATTTTACCAGAACGTTGCTTAATCATCAAAGCAGAAATAATTTTAGTGCAATTAAAAACACCAGTTAAGTTTACATTGATCACTGCGTCCCAATCCTCTTTTTTCATTCTCATAAGCAATGTATCCCGCGTAATGCCAGCATTATTTACAAGAATATCAATTTTCCCCATCTGTTTAACTGATTGCTCAACTCCGTTTTCAACGTCACAAAAATCGGAAACATTTGTTTTAAGCGCCATTGTTTTAACCCCGATTTTTTCTATCTCAGCGGCAGTTTGCACCGCAAGTTCAAGGTTGATATCAGAAACTATGATATCCGCCCCTTCTCTCGCCAAAGCTTCCGCAATAGACTTTCCAATCCCCTGGGCAGCCCCTGTAACAAAAGCTACTTTATCTTTTAATTTCATAATTACCTCCCAAAGCCTTCTAGTAGTACGGATTCAAAATTTTGAACCCTAACCAAAGTAGGATCAATCTTTTTAACCAGTCCGCACAATACATTACCCGGACCAACTTCAATAAATTTTTCAACTCCAAGAGAGACCATTTTTTTGACAGAATCCTCCCACAAAACAGATCCCACCACTTGACTGTATAAATTTTCTTTTATTTTTAAGGCAGACGTAACAGGCTCCGCATCAATATTAGAAACAAGAGGGACATTAGCATCTTTTATATTTATTTTATCAAGCTCTATTTTCAACTTATCCGCCGCCTTTTGCATTAAAATACTATGAAACGGGGCAGAAACAGCAAGAGGAATTATTCTTTTTGCCCCCGCTTCTTTACAAAAAGCAGAAGCAGCTAAAACAGCCTCTCTCTCTCCTGATATCACAATCTGGCCCGGAGCATTAAAATTTGCTATTTGAACAACGCCTTTATCTTTTGCTTTATCGCAACATTCTTTGATTTGTTCTTTATCAAGCATCAAAATAGCCGCCATAGCCCCTTGTCCTATAGGAACAGCCTCCTGCATAAACTTTCCTCTCAAGTAAACCAGTCTAACCGCATCCTTGAAGTTGATAGATTCAGCTGCAACCAAAGCAGAATATTCTCCAAGAGAATGCCCTGCAACATAATCAGGTTTTATATTTTTGCTTTTTAAAATATCAAAAGCAGCTATGCTTACTGTCAATATTGCAGGTTGGCTTATCTCTGTCTTTTTAAGTTCCTCTTGGGAACCTTCAAAACAGATCCTTTTTAAGTCAATTCCTAAAACTTCATTTGCTTGGTCTAAAAGAGCCTCCGCAAACCCTTTTCCCATACCTACAAGCTGGCTCCCCTGCCCAGGGAATATAAACGCGGTTTTCAACCTTTAATCTCCTTAATCTTTTTTATAAGAGCCGGAATTATTTCTAAACAATCTCCAATTATTCCATATGTCGCAACTTTAAAGATTGGAGCATCAGGATCTTTGTTTATAGCTATAATGGTATCTGACCCTTGCATCCCTACTAAATGTTGAATTTTACCTGAAATACCACATGCTATATAAACCTTTGGAGCAACGGTTTTCCCTGTCTGTCCCACTTGATGATGAGCAGAAATCCATCCGGCATCAACAGTTGCACGAGATGCCCCAACAGCGCCAGAAAGACAACTTGCAAGTTCCTCAATCAATTTAAAATTTTTAGGGTCACAAATACCTCGCCCGCCAGAAACAATAATTTCTGCCTCTTGAAGATTCACCTTGGCGCTTTCATCTTTTATGGCCTCTAAAATCTTAACGGCTAAATCCTCTTGATTTATCACAGGATCAAACTTGATAAGTTCCCCCCTGGCGCTTGCCCCCTGAATCTTGACCCTTTTAAAAACTTTCGGCCTAACCGTTGCCATCTGAGGTCTGTGGTTTGGAGATATGATTGTAGCCATAATATTACCGCCAAACGCGGGACGTGTCTGATTTAAAATTTTTTGTTGCATATCAATCGATAACCCGGTACAATCCGCGGTAAGCCCGGCATTTACTCTAATTGCCAACCTGGCAGCTAAATCCCTGCCCGTAGTTGTAGCTCCAATCAAAAATATCTCCGGCTTAAATTTTTTTATCATCTCTGTAACTGTTCTGGAATAGGGAGCTGTTCTATATTCTTTAAACTCTGAATGTGTCGACAAGTAAACTTTATCAGCGCCGTAAGAAAAAAGAGTGTCAATCTCTTTTTCTATAGCATCATCTCCAAGCAAAACTGCCGCAACCTCACAGTTTAAATCCTCCGCAAGTTTTCTTCCTTCTGTAAGCAACTCATAAGATACAGGATGGACATCTCCCTCATGATGTTCAACAAAAACCCATATGTTCTTATAAGAACTTTTATCAATAGTACCTGAAACAGCTTCTTTTTTTTCAAGTTCTATGGCATTAAACTTACAAACAGGAAGACAAGCGCCGCAAAGAGTACACGTATTAAGATCAATCACAGCTTTTTTGTCCTGCATACTAATTGCAGCAAAAGGACAAGCTTTAACACAAAGAGTACATCCTATACATTTATCAAGTAAGACTTTTATTCCCATCAGACAAGTTTCCTCTCTTGAAGTTTTGCCACAACATTAGAAACTATCTCTTCTGTCGTTTCGCCTGAAATTATCTCTCCACTCCCTTTTTGCGGAGGTGTAAATATTTTTACAACTCTGGTAGGAGAGCCATTAAGCCCTGTCTTTTGAATGTCTGCTCCTATATCTGCGGCGCTTAATGTTTTGATTTCAGCTTTTTTAGCTTTCATCATCCCCTTGAGAGATGGGACCCTTGGTTCGTTTATCTGTTTAACAACTGTAAGCAAACAAGGAAGAGGGGCTATGACCACCTCATTTAACTCTTCAAGAAGCCTTTCAACCTTAATAGTAGTCCCTGTAAGCTCAATCTTCACTGCAAAAGTAACTTGAGAAATATTAAGCCATTCTGCAATTCCAGGCCCAACTTGAGCGGTATCCCCATCAATTGCCTGTTTGCCACAAAAAATAAGATCAAATTTTCCGATTTTCTTTATGGCTTGAGCTAAAGTATAAGAAGTAGCCCATGTATCAGATCCAGCAAAAGCTCTATCTGAAACCAAAATGACCTCGTCAACACCCATGGCAATAACCTGTTTTAACGCCTCTTTCGCCTGTGGGGGCCCCATTGTAATAACAGTCACCTTCCCCCCATTTTTTTCGCGTAGACGAAGCGCCTCTTCAACTGCGTTTTCGTCAAAAGGGTTTATTATAGAAGGAACCCCTTCACGAACTAAAGTATTTGTTTCAGGATTAATTTTAACCTCTGTCGTATCAGGAACCTGTTTAATACATACTATAATGTCCATTTATTCCCTCTAAGCTTTAGATTTTGTCATGCTGAACAAAATGAAACATCTAGCGAAGCAAAACATTGGAAGACACAACCTCGCTATACTCGGAATGTAATATCTATCTCCTAGCACTCTCTTTAATCAAAGCCAATCCTATTTGATTTCTCTGTATCTGATTGGTCCCTTCGTATATCTGAGTAATTTTTGCATCTCGCATCATTTTTTCAACAGGATATTCTTTCATATATCCGTACCCGCCCAAAATTTGAACTGCTTCAGTCGTAACATACATCGCAGTATCAGAAGCAAAAAGCTTTGCCATACTAGCCTCTTTTGTAAAATCCTTTGCCCCATTATTCATGGCTTTTGCAACACTGTAAACCAAAGCACGAGAAGCCTCTATACGCGTAGCCATATCAGCAAGCATATGCTGAATTGCCTGAAGAGCGATAATCGGTCTGCCAAATTGAATTCTCTCTTTCGCATATTTAACAGCCTCATCAAGCGCTCCTTGAGCAATCCCAACAGCTTGAGCGCCTATTCCAGGTCGAGTCATATCAAGGGTCTTCATAGCAACTATAAAACCCATCCCTTCTTTGCCTAAAATCTGCTCTTTGTTGATTTTACAGTTTTGGAAAACCAGCTCACGAGTTGCGGAACAGCGGATTCCCATCTTATCTTCTTTTTTACCAAAATCAAAACCAGGAGTCCCTTTTTCCAAGATAAAAGCCGTTGCTCCACGAGCGCCTTTTTTCTTATCTGTCATCGCAACAACAGTATAAGTATCCGCCTCCCCCCCATTTGTTATCCACTGCTTTGTTCCATTTAAAATATAATAATCCCCATCTTTTACGGCTGTGGTTTCAATCCCTCCGGCATCTGAACCGGCATTTGCTTCTGTCAAACCAAAAGCGGCAAGTTTGGTCCCCTTAGCAATCTCTGGCATATATTTTTTCTTTTGTTCTTCGGTTCCAAAGAGCAAAATTGGACTAGCTCCAAGAGCCGAAGCTGCAAAGGTAACGCCAACTCCGCCACATACTCGACTCAATTCTTCTGTCGCAATACAAAAGGAGAGTATATCCTGCCCGAACCCTCCGTACTCTTCAGGAACATATAAACCGCAAAGATCCGCATCCGACAAAACTTTTAAAATATCTTTCGGGAATATCCCTTTCTCATCAAGCTCCGCCCTAACAGGCAACACCTTTTCAAGCGCTATTTTTCTCACCAATTCTCTAACCATTATCTGTTCTTCTGTAAAACCATAATCCAACATTTTATACTACCCCCATTTTAAAACATTGGCGGCATACGTAAGTCCGGCTCCAAAGCCAGAAAGGACAACTATGTCGCCTTTTTTAATTTTATTTATTTTAACAGCTTCGTCAAGTGCTATCGAGACAGAAGCTGCCGACGTGTTCCCGTAATTCTGCAAATTAACATAAACTTTATCTTTTGGCAAGTTAAATTTCTTTAAGACATGATCTATTATCCTGATATTTGCCTGATGAGGAATTAAAAAATCTATATCTTCAAGCTCAAGGTGGGCAAGTTTCAAGGCCTCAACAACAGACTCTTCAAGAGCTTTAACCGCAAATTTAAAAACCTCTTTGCCATTCATGTTAATAAATCTGCTATTTCTAAGTTCAGGATCTTTAGATCCCCCTCCCGGCATAACAAGAAACTGTCCCCCCTCCCCCTTTGCTTTCAGATAACTGCTTAATATCCCACAATCCTCTTCCGTCGCTTGGAGAACAACAGCCCCCGCCCCATCTCCAAAAAGGACACAAGTGTTTCTGTCCTGCCAATCAAGATATTTTGTTAAAGTATCAGCGCCAACGACAAGAATATTTTTATATTTGCCGGATTCTATAAAACTTGCAGCGGTTGCCAATGCAAAATTAAACCCTGAACAGGCAGCAGAAACATCAAGGGCGCCTGCATTTTTTGCGCCAAGTCTATCTTGAAGAATACAAGCAACAGACGGAAAAAGAGTATCAGGAGTACAGGTTGCCACTATAATAAAATCTAATTCTAAAGGATTAATTCCAGATGATTCAATAGCTTTTTTAGCCGCATTTACAGCTAAATCTGAAGTTGTTGTTCCGTAATCCGTAACTCTCCGCGCCTTTATGCCTGTACGGGTTGTAATCCATTCATCTGAAGTTTCAACCATCTTTGAAAGGTCATCATTTGTCACAATTTTTTCAGGAAGATAGGATCCTGTGCCTATAATTTTTGCTCTCATGATTTAAAACGAAAATGTTTTTAAATTTTAGCAGAAATGGAGAGGAATTGCAATTTGACAAAAAGAAATTTTATCTATAAACATCTTTACGATGTCCTATTTTAATTATCCAGATTTCATCTCCGGCAATTTCGTATATTATACGATAATCACCAACTCTAATTCTAAAACAACCCTTTTTATCCCCCACCAAAGGTTTTCCAGGGAAAGGAGCCTTCGCTAAAGAAAATAAGGCTTCCTTAAGTTTAAAATAGATGTGTTTATCGCTGTGGAATAATTTGGCAAGATTTTTTTAGGCTTTTTTATCTAGTTTGATGTTTTTCAACTGACTTTATTGCATCTTCCAACAAGATGCCTTTCCCTTTTTTGAAATTTTTTCTGGCTTGCTCAATTTCTTTTGTTAAAGTCTTACTTTTTGCGATTTCTGCATCTTCAAGCAACTCTTCATATTCTTCGATAGAAATTAAAACCATCGGTTCTTCAATGACAGTTGGTCTCGTCAAATGAATAACTCTAAATTTTTCTTCAACTTTTGGCATAATAAACACCTCTTTTTACAAAATCATTTTACCAAACCAGACAAAGAATTGCAATTTTTTATTAAGAAACGGCTAATTCATCTGCTTTGTTCAATATATTCTTTATGCTGTTTTGTATCTCTTCTTTATATGACATATTTTAGCTTTTTTAAATATTTCAGGAGAAAAACAATCAGAATCAAATCTTATTAAAGGTTTTGCATATAAAGGTGTTTTTTGCGTGTCAACCATATTCAATACGCTCCATGAGCCGTTAAGACAACAGGCACTGGCTTAAATAGAATTTTCTTTTTTGATTCATCAAATATTATTTTAAATCTTGTAAAAATATCTTTTCTGCCTAATAAAATCGGAATTTCTTCTATAAGAGCCCATGCAATCTCTGCCTCGATTTTGAAGTTGTTAAAAATAAAATTAACTTTTTTAAGGACATAAGGGATTGGTTCACTCGAGATACCTTTCATCTCTTTAATCTCATGAGCTTTTTGAGAAAATCCTAAGGCTAAGCCAATTGATAAAGGAATTAATGATACATCCGCACCCGAATCTATATACATCCCGACTTCAACAGCGCCAATATTTGATTGCAAAACAACATCTGCTACAGGACGAAAGATAATTCCACCAAGACTATTTTTCTCTTTCCTGTAATTAAAAGTAATCATGAAAAACATAATTGCCCTGACCAAGCGGTTTTGCTATAAAAGGGGTTTCTTTTGGATGTTTTTTCTTGAACTCTTGAAGAATCTTCAGAAGATTTTTACCAGCTTTAAAAAATTTTCCTTTTGCAAAAACTAAATACTTATCTCTGTATTTTTGATCACTAAATTTTAAGTAGGATTTAAAACTTTTTGTCACTATAAACAACCTCAATTTTTTAAATTTTAGCAGAAATGGAGAGGAATTGCAATTTTAGCAATCAAACCATGCTTGCCTCATATATCCAACAATGCTTTGATGTCCATCTATTAACATTACAAAATCCTCCCAAGAAATTATCGACAAAAAAAGAATGAATTTATCCTAAATGATACATATCCCATAAATGCCTAGCCTCATTCCGTTTTCTTGCAAATTCCAATAAATCCAAATAATAAGAGTCATCAACTATGCATTGGGTATTGTCTCTTTTGATAAATCGTCGATAATCCCCGTCTGCTATTTCAGTAAAAGCAATGTTACTTAAAAACAATCCTCCATCTTTTAAAACTGATCTTACATTGCCAAGAAAATTATCTATAGCGCCCATCCCCCCTTGTTCATATATGTATACAACGGCATTTCCACAAAAAACCACATCCACCGATCTCTCTGAAAGCCCTAAAGTTTTTGTAGCGTCTGCCTCTATATATGTTAAATTTGGAAGATTAAATGGTGGATATTGCGGAGGCATATCAATTTCAGAATAGACCATCTCCTCAAGAAAATCTAAATTAGCATCCAATCCATGCACACTCACGGTTAAATATCCTTTTTTAATAAATCTCCACGCCATATCTCTTGTCGTTACACCCCTCGTTTTAGCATCACGAATATTAGCCGCTATTCCAACATCTAAAATTCTTACATCTTCATTATTAAGACACTTTTCTCTGACAAAATTTAAAATAATATTATATGGAATTTCTACCCTGCCAAGAATTGTTGTCTGCCCGCCATATTCACAAAGTTTTTTTAGAGGCAACGAAGTCCCAGTTTTTATTATTCTGCTCCGAACAGGCACGCCAATTTCTCTTTGTGTATATCTATTCGAAATAAGGGTATCACCGACAGAAAGGCTAGAAACACCCATGATTATCCTCCATAACTTATTATATGATTAGACATTAGTAATTTTTTAATTAACCCCAATTATTCATAGACAAACAGAATTCTATCAGAGTGTTGGAAATTTCCCCAGGTATGAACCCCGATTTCCTAATCGGGGTAAATTTCCTTTATATATATATTATTTATCGAAAAAATGTTGCTGAATTTCAAAAATACTTTCATAAACTTCATTTAACCCCGATTATTCATACCGTAAGTAATGCTTGACAATTTATTAGTTATTGATTCTGGCGTGAACCCCAATCATCCTAATCGGGGTGAATAATCGGGGTTAAAATGCTACAATATGAATGCTACAATATGATCGACTAAAATCCAATACCTTAACCCTTTAAGCCAAAGGCTTGTAATTAAATGGTTAAGATATCCGAGTAAAGGGAGGAAAAACTAATGCCATTATTAAAGCTTGGTATTCCAAAAGGTTCTCTGCAAGAGACAACAATCTATTTATTTAAAAAAGCCGGGTTCACAATTAAGCTGAGTTCTCGCTCTTATTATCCTCAAATTGATGACCCTGAAATAGAATGTATGCTTATCCGCGCCCAGGAGATGCCGAGATATGTTGAAGAGGGAATTTTAGATGCGGGAATTACTGGAATCGACTGGGTTATGGAGTCTGGGAAAAAAGTAACAAAAGTAGCCGATTTAATTTATGCGAAACACGGGCTTCGAAAAGTAAGATGGGTACTGGCAGTTCCCAATGATTCAAAAATAAAGGGACTAAAAGATCTTCAGGGAAAAAGAATCGCGACTGAACTTGTTAGTTTTGTAAAAAAATATCTTGCAAAAAACAAAGTCAAAGCGATCGTAGAATATTCATGGGGAGCAACCGAAGCAAAACCGCCGGAACTCGCAGATGCGATAGTTGAACTTACAGAAACAGGATCCTCTCTTAAGGCAAACAATTTAAAAATAATAGAAACCCTTCTTGAATCAAACACTGTTGTCATAAGCAATAAAGAAACACTAAAAGACCCCTCAAAAAAACAAAAACTTGATAATCTGCTTATGCTTCTTCAGGGGGCTCTTAACGCGGAAACAAAAGTCGGGATAAAACTAAATGTTCCCGCACACAAACTAAAAACAATACTATCCCTTCTGCCGGCGCTTCAAACACCAACAATTTCAAGCTTGTCAGACAAAAACTGGGTTGATGTAGATACAATAATAGAAGAAAGCATCGTAAGAGAGCTTATTCCAAAACTTAAAAGAGCAGGAGCTTCAGGGATTGTTGAATATCCTTTAAATAAAGTTATATATTAACCCCGATTATTCACAGTCGAAGCGATCACAATATTCCCGAAGATATGGGAGCCAAAAAGTAATCGACTAGGCCAAAAAAAACAACCATAATAATAATCGCAAATACAATAATATTCACAACAAAATAGAGCTCTTTTTCTTTAGGTATTTTTAAAATTATGGGTAAGCCGGAAAATAAAGTTATAACCCCATAAAATCCGATTATTTTCAAAAAACTCACCACGGGAAAAACATAAAATCCACCAGTTAAAAATGGAGCCGTGGCAGAATAAACAGCTAATTTAAAACAATCAGTCCATTCTCCTTCAACTTTAAAATGGCGACAAAACATACTTATCATAAAAGCAACCGCAAAAACAGCAAGCAATGACAAAACATAAAAAATAACGGAGGCCAAAACAGCCCCATTGACGGGCATCCTGGCATAGCCGTAATCCATTGGCAAACCGACAAAAACATACCCTATAAACATGGCTAAAGCCGGAAAACATACTATGATTAAAGCAAAGAGAACTATCTCTTTTGTACCATGAGACTCGGAAGCAATTTCTGCCCAGGCAGCTTCAGGTTTAATCAATAAATCAACAGCTCGAAAAAATGTTTTTTTCATACTACTTAGGAAAGTTTAGCATTGAGTCCTTGTATTGGCAATACTGATTTGATAAAATCTTCATAAAGAATTTCATGAAAATTAATACGATTATTTCTATATTGACTCTCTTTTTCTTTACCTCGACCGCAGCTCTTGCTTTGTATGGCGCGCGGCCAATGGGAATGGGAGGAGCTTTTACCTCAATCTCAAATGATACAAATGCCGCTTACTGGAACCCTGCAGGCTTTGCAATTAATCCCGGCGTGGATATTTATGGAACAACGCTTGTAAATAACAGAAACCAAATAATAGGAGAAAACCTGGCAGCTATTAAAATGTGCTTTGAAACAGAACTAAACCCTTTTGCATGGATAATTGGAGTGGGAGCAATATCTCTTTTAGCTTATAACGGAGCAAAATATCTGTCTAATCAAGGAATTATCAAAAAAAACTGGGACAGAAAAGAAGAAAAACATACAAAGGAAGAAGCTGTTTCAAAAGATGTCCTAGAAGAAGGAGGAACAGAACAGACAGAAGATGTAAAGGAAAAAGCAGAAAATGCCGTCGAAAAAACAATTACATCAGCGCTTGATTCAACAACAAGCGCAATAGGCGCTGCGGGGAATGCAATAGCAACAACTGTAACTCCCAAAATTTATTGGGGGCCTGTTTACTATCCTTGGTATCAAAGAAATTATAAAAGGCCAACATATTGGGATGAACCTGAAATTCGCAAAGAAAAAATCTCTTATGGCAAAGCTCAGTTCGCGGCAGGACTATCTTTTTTAACGGATAAAAATTCTCTGCTCGATCAAAATACGGATTTTTACACATTTTCTCTCGCAACAGCTTACGAACAAAGAGTTGCGCTTGGAGTAAATCTTAATCTGTATCATATAAAAATACCATCTACTTCACTAGACGGTCTGGGCGGGGGGCTTGACCTTGGGATTATAATAAGGCCAACTGATAATCTTGCTCTTGGCGCAACAGCAAAAGAGATTTTGACTACCGATGTTCAATTTGAAAACGGAACAAGCATAAGATACGAACCGGTTATTAATTTAGGGATAGCTTTAAACCCGATAGATATGTTAACCATATCAGCGGACACTCACAATATCTTTACAAACGGACAAACATACCATTATGGAATGGAATGCAAACCTTTTCCCGGACTTGCTTTAAGGGCAGGCATGTTCGATGAGAATAAAACAGCAGGCACCAGTATTATGATAAACCAATTAATTATCGATTACGCGTATCTTGGAGGTTTATTTAATAGGACTCAAATAGTCGGAGCCACATGGAAGTTGTAATGTTATTTCCGCATTGCTCATAATACCTCATTCTGTTAAAATTCAAATATAATAGATGTTTCAACTTTTAAAAATTCACTTAGATGAAAAAAGATGGGAAAGCTGGGAAAATTTAAACAAAATCCCGTCTTATACTCGTCAAGAATGGATAAAAAAGCATCTTAATGAGATATTAAAAACACTCGACAATATTAAACATGATAAAGAGTTTTCTCCTAAACCGTGGCATTTAATAGGTTTCATTTGCATAAATGAAAATTTATACAAAGAAGCGGAAACAATTTATGATCTTTTATTCAAAAAGCTAAAGCATCATCATGACAATTTTGGCATTGCAGCATACTACAGAGGGATAAGCAGATTTCTCCAGGGACGTTTTAAGGAAGCCTATGAAGATTTTACCTCTTCATATCAGTTTGACCAACATATAAAAAGCCACAACTCGCAAGCCTTAAAAGCCCTGGATTACATGGAAGAGACAATTTTCCCTACAAGAGAAATTATAAGAAAAAACCAAGACAAACTCATAAGAGATTTAAACACTGACAGGCAGCTGGAATATAAAATCGGAGCAAACGTCATAAGAACCATACATAAATGGAATTCTTCCTCCCCTCTTTTCTCGGGCGGGATTTCCCAGGGAGGAGGATATTTTCTAAGTCTGAGGAATAAAAGAGGTGAAATAAAAGGGATAGCAATTGATCCCGGATACGATTTTCTTGATATTTTTCGGAGTATTGGGCTTTCGATTGTTGATATTGACGCGATAATAATAACCCATGACCATGATGATCATACAGAGAGTGTTGAAGGGATATTATCTCTTCTTGCAAAATACAATGATCATAACCACCAGAAAAGATCAAAGGTTTTAGATGTTTTCGGATCCGCAGGGGTGCTTCTTAAATTCCACGGGCTACTCTCTGCAACCGACCTTTTTGGCAATAAAGAGATCAATTTTAAAATGCTGGTGCCGGGAAATCATTTAACAGAGGTCGGGGGAGAGTCTCTTGAATCAAAATATGGATTCACAATTAGCATAAAACCGGCATATCACACAGAATTGTGGACAAGCCAGGAATCTTCAGTAGGGCTTGTCCTTCATACCTCCTTACAAAACAAAAACGGCGAATATCTTCACATAGGAATTACAGGCGACACACGATATGAAACCGGAATAGGATATCATTATAAGGAGTGCCAGATTCTTCTTCTAAACATAGGATCTATTGAAAAAGAAGAGGGAAAATATTTATCCCAGCATCTTGGTATGTTAGGCTGCATAAACATGTTAAAAGAGGCGAGGCTGGGGAAGCCGCTTCTTGCAATCTTAACCGAATTCGGAGAGGAATTTTCAGGAAAACGAGAGGTTATAAGCCATATTATTGAAAAGTGGGCACACCCTATGGCGGCAAAAGAGTCTAATAACTATTTCAGAGTAATTCCTGCCGATGTCAATTTGGAAATAAAACTGCAGGATTTAACAATCAGAGACTCAGATACTAATGTCTTCTTCCCCTATCAATCTATTTTTGTTGATGAAAATAACCCTGAATTGTTAAAATACAGATTCAACGGGTAATTTCATGAAATTTACTTTCCGATCTTTCGATGATTAAAAAATATGCGCATATTAAATCCTATAGAAAGCAGTATCGGAAAAATTATACTAAGAGGACAAGCTCCTATTACCAAGCCTCATCAGATAATAGGATATCCGATCTCAAATCTTTTAAAATCTATCTCTGACATAATAAGTCCTATCGCGGAAAAAGGCTCCAAATTGCTTGGGAGAGATTATCTATCGGGGCTTACAACTTCCCAAGGGAATTTTTTAATCAGAAGAGAGCCTCCTTATCAAGATTATAAAATAGATGCTAACGGCTGTAGATTTAAAATTGGAATTATTTCCGGCAAAAAAAGGCTTTTTTGTGCGAATCAAATGGATGGGAAGACATCCCTCTCCATAGGAAAAGATCCTCTTAATTTCACCAAATATTCAATAGAAACAGAGTTTACGTTATCAAGAGAAACGGTTACAACAGAAGGAATTGCGCCATATCTAAGATCTGCAAGGAAAATCAAAATAATACTAGCCCAACATTATGATGAGGAAGAAAGTTTGAAAATACTTGCCGATATAATGAAAGAGAGCGATGAAACATATAAACTGAAAAAGATATTATCGGTTTTGAAAAAAACTATAACCGTTTATGAAGCTGCAAAAGAACAAAAAGCTCTCAGCGGAAAAACTTTTATGGATTTTATAAATGAAATGCTTACCCCCGATTATCCTAATCGGAATGAATAATCGAGGTTAAGCTAATAATTAAGGAGGATTACAATGTTTGGCAGAAAAATAGATTATATAGGAAGAATGGAACAGATGGAGTTGTCCGGCAAATTTAATTATCATCGACCAACAAAAAAACCTATAAGCTATCAAGAACCTTTAACCCCAGGAGCAAAAAGAACCATTAAAAGATTAGCCGTAGCCGCAGCTCTTGCGGGATGGTATGCTTTTTCAACCCCGTCGTCAATTCCAAAAATAGATGATTATGTACTTCCTGAAACAATAAGCGTCTCTCAGGCAGAATTTAATACTCCAGGAGGGGATCAAATAAAAATCACCTCCCCTCAAATAGTAAAGACAAGTGATATAGACCTAAGTTCAAGCTTCACAATAAAAACAGGGAGATATTCTTTAATTAAAGAAGAGTCTTCTTTTTTATCAAGCTATCTTGGGAAATATATTTTTTCATTGCCTGACAAATTATATTTTTGGGATTTAGATTTAGGCGCAGGATTAGACGCTGTGCAAACAGGAGCGTTACTTACTACGCTAGAATCGCATAAAGAGCTGAAAAATCTGACGGCAAGAATCAACCATAATGCAATACTTGAAGATACAGGAAGATTATTTACTGATCCGCAAGTAAAAGCAAGAAATGGTTTTTTCTCAAGGATGACTCTCGGATTATTCTCCACGTTGAGCGGTGAATTATATAGTGAACTCGGCCGCAAGGATTATTATAATTCCATGACCCAAACAGTCGTTGTTTTTACCAACGAACCTTTCGCCTTTTCGCATGAATTGGGCCATCATATAGATCATCAAAGATTTTCAAGCGACTGGCCATACGTATTAGCATCAGCATACCCCCCTGTAACCCCATATAAAGAATGGAGAGCTTCGAAAAATGCCCTTACCCTTCTTCAGCCTAAAGAAGAGTGGCAATTTTACAGATTTTTAATGCCTGCTCTATTTGCTTATATATTTGCCTACTATTTATTTGCAAAAAAAACATTAAAAACAGAGGCACAAATCAAATTAGATAATATTAATCAAAAATACTTGCATATATTCAGATATTTTTTTAAAGATAATCCTTTTGAAATAAAAGCAAAACATATCTTAAGGTATATGACAACTCAAACAGCTAAATTAGGCACAGGAATTTTTGCATATAGAGAGATAATCGGACTTATGGGAAATGAAAGCGCTTTTAGTACAACTCTGGGATGTTTAAGCTTTGCTGTAGCTTTTTCGATGACAGGTCGTATCACAAATAAAGTCTTAAAAAAAGTCGCACCATACGTGCACGAACAATAGATAATATGCTAGAATAGCTCCTATGAAAATAGTAGTCACAGGCGGAGCAGGGTTTATAGGTTCAAATGTCGTAGATACTTATGTTGAAGCCGGACACGAAGTACTAATAATTGATAACCTCTCAACGGGAAAAGAAGAGAACTTAAATACAAAAGCAAACTTTGAAAAGATCGACATAAGAGATAAAAAAGTCCACGATATAATCTCTTCATTCAGCCCCGATGTCATAAACCATATAGCCGCCCAAATTGATGTAAGAAAATCGCTCTCTGATCCTGTTTTTAACGCAGAAGTAAATGAACTTGGAATGCTAAATATTCTGGAAACCGCGGTAAAAACTAAAGCAAAAAAACTCCTTTTTTCATCAACAGGAGGGGCTATATACGGTGAAATAAAGGAGAAAGACGGGGCCGACGAAGGACATCCCCAGGAGCCTATCTCCCCCTATGCCATAACAAAGCGCGCGGGAGAACTTTATCTATATGCTTATCATGTAAATTACGGATTAAATTATACGGTTTTAAGATATGGAAATGTCTACGGACCTAGGCAAGACCCTCTGGGAGAAGCAGGGGTCAACGCGATATTCTGCGGCAAAATGCTGAAGGGGGAAATTCCTACCATTTATGGGGACGGAAAACAATTAAGAGATTATCTCTTTGTCAAAGATGTGGCGCAGATAAACCTTATAGCCCTTAAAAAAGGGGATAATACAACATATAATATAGGAAGAGGGATCGGAATCTCAGTCAATGAACTTTTTAAACATCTAAAAGAATTATTGAACTTTACAGGTGAAGCAATATATGCGTCTCCACGCGCGGGAGAGCTGTTTCGAAGCGTTTTAAACTGCAAAAAAGCAGAGAGGGAGCTCGGCTGGAAAGCTGAGGTTGATATCAGAAAAGGCTTAGAATTGACTTTGCACTGGTATAAGGAAAAACAGAATATCAGAACACTCTGATGGTTTGAATTCTTCTTCTTACCTGCCGGCAGGCAGATATTCTGATAACCTGGTATTCTAATAAACATATGAAAAAGAAAATACTATATCTTTTTTCTGACACAGGTGGCGGGCACAGGGCCGGAGCCAAATCTTTGATAAACGCCATAGAAGAATTGTATCCCGGAAAGTATTCACAAGAAATGGTGGATGTCTTCGCAGAATGCAGCGGCTTTTTAAATATTTTTGCCAAAATGTATTCTCCCGTAATAAATTACACCCCTCAATTATGGGGCGCCTTATACTATTTTCTCAACAATAAAAAAAGGCTTGAACAATTAGAAAAAATCGCAAAACCGCTCATTTTAAAAGAACTAACAAAACTAATCAAAGAGAAAAAGCCTAATGTAATAGTCTCTGTCCATCCGCTAGTAAACCATTTAACAGTTCAAGCGTTAAAAGAATTGAACAAAAAAATACCATTTATAGTAATGGTTATGGATCCCGTTACTATACACAGGGCATGGGTAACTCCTGACCCTGATTTATATATCTTTGCAACTAAAGAAGCCAAAGAATTTGCAATAGAATATGGCCTGCCAAGTTACAAGGGGAAGGTAATCGGTCTACCCGTCGACCCAAAATTCACCAAAAATCAGCAAAATAAGAAAATTTTAAGAGAAAAAGAGGGCCTAGACCCTAACTTATTTACGATTTTAATTATGGGAGGAGGCGAAGGAGCAGGTGGCATCCATAAAATCGTACAAGCAATAAATTATTCAAAAATAAAAGGGCAACTAATAGTTATCGCGGGAAGAAACAAAAAACTCAAAGAAAAACTAGAAAAAGAGACTTCAAAAACAAGAATTCCAACAAAAATATATGGATTTACAGACCATGTCCCCAAAATCATGGCACAATCAGATATTATAATCACAAAAGGGGGACCAGGAGCAATAGCTGAAGCAATCGCAATTAGCATCCCGATGATTATAACTTCATGGCTTCCGGGACAAGAAGAGGGAAATATACAATTTGTAAAAGAAAATAATTTGGGCTATATCCAAAAAGACCCCGAAAAAATTGTAAAAACAATAAAAGAGCTACAAATTCCATCAAGTTATACAAAGATCGTAAACAATATAAAAAGGAGAAAAAATAAAAATGCGGTATTTGATATCGCTGCTAATATTGCTCATTATTTATAATCCTTCATTTGCCAAATATCAAAAATTTAAAGATATGCCAGTTGATCATTTCGCAACAGAATATGTTTACAAACTGCTTAAAGAAAATATAACAAATGGGTATCCTGACGGAACATTCCGCGGAGACAACGCTATCACAAGATATGAGGCTGCTTCTTTATTGCTAAATCTTGTATCCTCCAAAACAGAGGAAAGAGAGAAGATTAATAGAATTTTATCTGAGTTAAAAACAGAATTCTACACAGAAAAATATAAAGCAGAGAATCCTGATCAATTAGTATTTTCAGGAAGTTTTAATCAGGAGATATTAAACAAAGGTTCCCTTTTTAATTACAGAATGAGAGGATCATTATTTAAAACCATAGGCCAAAGCGGGAATTTTAAAATCGATCTCGATACAGTCGACGCAGGATTCGGCGGAACCACACACGAAATATCAACCGATTTAATCGATATAGAGACAAATGTAAAAGGAGGGGGGATAAACTACACAGCAACGATCGGGTCTGATAAGATCATTCATCGCGACGCAACAGGAATCCTCCCCTCTTACGATTACACGGTGATACAACGCAAGAAAAATTCTTTCCACACGCAGACATATTTCCAAAACCTTGATATCGCCGTTGAATATTACAACAACAAGACCTCTCTTACGGGAGAGGCATCTTCAAACGAGATTACATGGAACATCTCTTATACTTACAAGAAACTCCCTCTTTTAGGAAAAACTACCGTCTCCGTAAGGCCGAGATATTTATGGAATGGAACTACAAAAGATTCCCTTGCGGAAGCCTCTATTAACTCTTCCCTCTCGCAAAATCTCTCATGCCAACTCTTAATCGGCATTGGGAATATGAGTTCATCGGGAAGATATATAAAAGCAAGCGGAAAATATGAAAATGATACGACAACTTTTGAACTTACCACCCACAAAGTTGGGAGCAGTTACCGCACAACTTTGGACAAATACGAATTCATCCCGCTTAACGGGTTTGACAAGTTAATAATTGATGGTATGGCTGATATTGCAGTTTCTATTTCACAGAAATTAAACAATTGCGTTGTTTTGGATTTTACAACCGACGCAGCAATGACAGGCAATTTCGAATACGGCGCAAATTATCTGGGAACTACATGGACAACAGAGATTGGGCTAAAATTTTCTCTATCTTCGACTTTCTCAGTGCGAAGCTTCTATAGAGGATATGCTGTCCCATCAGAAACAACAAGCCCCGACGGAGTAATCGCAATCTCTGCCCCTGCTTATTCTGACCTTTTTGGAATTGAGGCAAGGATAAGTTTATAGTCTATAAAATATGCTATAATTTCTGCAATGACCACTGAAGAAATAAAAAAACGCTTGAGCAACTATTTGGCAAAAGAAGATAGAGTAATTTTTGCATTCATGTACGGATCTTATGCCAATGGGACAAATTTGAAGGATTCAGATCTTGATATAGGCGCATATTTCAAAGAAGGATTTTCATCCAAAGATGTTGACAATGTCTGGGATAAACTTCAAGATATTTCAAAAAAAGATGTCGAATTACTGACCTTAAACAATGCAAAAGAGATGATTGGATGGCAGGCTATAAGGGGGAAATCTTTGGTAATAAAAGATTGGGATTTATATTTAAAATATATGCTTAATGTCTCTTTTGACGCCTTGGATTTCCAAGAAGATTTAAAGGAGATGTGGATGATTAAAAAGGGGTTAAAATATGCATGAAAGCGCGAGGCACAGATTAATAGCAATCACCGATTTTGCTGAAAATGAAATTGCGGATCTTCAATCTTTTTGCAGTCTTGATTATAAGACATATTTAAATGATAAAAATTCACGCAGGTTGGTTGAAAAAATAATAGAAAACATAGCTAATGCCACAATAGATGCCATTAAAATAGCTATCAGTGAAAAAAGGCTGGAAATGCCAGACAGTTATGCAGATATCATGAAAAAAGGAGGAGAGGTTCTTTCTCTCTCGAACGAAGAAATTAATAATTTAGTTCAAATCGCAAAATTAAGGAACATTTTGGCTCATGAATATTTAGATATAAAATGGGAAAAGATAAGTCTATTTTTAAAAGATCATCAAAACACAGTTAAAACTCTACTTAAAAAAATAAATTCGGATATTAAAAATTCTCTTTTAACCCCGATTATTCACCCCGATTAGGATAATCGGGGTTCATAGACGAACAGAATTCTAGCAAAGTGTTGAAAATTTTCCCAAGTATGAATAATCAAGAAAACAAGTTTTTTATCTTATCTTTGACCTTTGCCGTTTTTTCCTGAACTTTTTCTTTAGCCTGCTTTGCTTTATCAATAGTATTCTTAACAGTTTCTTCTATTTTTTCCTGAGTCTCTTCATCAAATACTTTATCATACACAGTTTCAGCGGCATAAAAAGTTTTTTCCATTTTATTAATTGCTTTTAAAATTCTGTCAAAAGCGCTCGAATACTTATCTCCTCTTGGAAAACTCTTATCTAATACGGAACTTCTAAAATCATTTTTGGGTGCGAAAGCCATGTAAAAACGTTGTCCCCCAGGAATAATATTTTTATCCCAAAATTCATCAATAAATTTTTGCGCTTCCCAACATTGTGGTTCACTTTTATTAGGATTGTTAAAGTAAATATGCGTCACTTTGCCATTTTCATCTTTTTTATAACCTGTAACAACCATCCAATGAGCATTATTACAATTTTTTATAAAATTATCCAAAGAAGGCCCTCCCTCTACCTGCTTGCCGCCATAAATACCAAGAACAAGAGGAGGGATGCCAATATCAACCATTTTAACAAGATCTTCTATTGACGCGTTATTATGGCCGTAAACCTTCATCCCACGCTCTAAGGCTCTATTTCTCAAGGCATAGGGACCATGCCCGACAGTATCTTCGCCTATAAACATATTTTTATAATTTGAAACATCCTTCCCGTAATAATTTAAAATCATAGCAAGTGAAGTAGGTCCGCATTGATTATGTCCTTGAAGTAAATTAGGAACTTCTAGTTTGACATCTTTCTGGTCGGAATAAAAAGAAGGATGATCTACACTTTTTTGTTTTGATGCGGCTATATTTTTCAAGGAGTCAATAAAAGAGAGCTTAGAATCTGAATTTTTTTGAGGGGTCTTTTTTGAAGTCGCAAGACTTACAGCATCCGGAGAGAAAAAACCAAATTTATCAAACATATAAATCTCTCCTCTCAAGGGTAGTTTCTACTACCTCTTTTTGCTTCTGATATATCATCAATGTTGCACCAGAAGCTGTAAATTTTATCGTAATCAGAAATGAAAAACTTGCACATTGCTTCCCTCTTTTCTGCCTGCCGCAGGCACGGCACGGGAATGACCATTATGCAACAGTCCCCCGATTATTCACGGTGAATCAACTCTGATTATCATACTCGGGGTTAAAAAGAAGAAGTAAAATTTATCCCAAAAGTATTATCTTGAACATCTTTGTCTTTATAACGATTCAACTGCAGGTCAACTTCAAGATTTCCTCTTCGCAAGCCTAAAGAGCTATTTAAATTAAATATGTTGCCTACGTCGACATTGACTGAAAAAGGGAAACTTAATTTATAATCACTTCCAAATCTAGGATTAAGACTTATGCCTAAAGACCCGTAAAAAAGTCTCATGTCACGGGTATCTCCTATCAGTAATTTCGTAACGCCAAGACCCTCATCATTTTCAAAACCTATATCCATTAATGGATAAACAGGATCGCTTTTTAATCCGACACCGCCTCCAAATCTTATAGAGGTGTCAAGATAAATGCTGTCCGTTAATTTCCCACTGTACAAAAGTTGAATATGAGGTTCAACCTTGCCGGATATTCTGTCTTGTATTTTAGGAGTAACAGCCCTATCTATCGCACTTAAAGCCTCATCCACAGACAAATTTTCTCCGTTATAAGAGACTTTATCTTTTGCAAATTCCCCAAATGTCTGCACAGCTGACAAATAATAAGGAGATTTATTAAACCACCCCAAATATCCCTCAGCGTCCAACCCTCCCATAAAAAGAAGTGATTCAGAAATATCTTTTTTATAATCAAAGCCAAAGATAAGCCCAAGTTTTAACGAATGGAACTTTTGGTCTTGCGCCACAGGATCAACATAAGCTCCATAATTCTCCGACCAGGTATATCCGTAAATTCTGCCTGGTAAAACCTGAATATCACCTAAAATAGACCCTCTAAGATTTAAAGCAGGAACTCCTTTAACCATATTATTTTCATAATTTATTCCGACATGAAAATTTTTAAAATATCCAGAGGTTAAACGGGGAACTTTTTCATCATAGGGCCCTACAACATCAAAAAGAGATGTTATAGGGGGCGCAAAATCGATACTGGCATCAATATTAAGTCTGGGTCTTTTGTATACAAACTCCAATCTTCCGCCTGGTCTGTATCCTTCCATGTTTTCCTGATATCCACTCTGCTTAACATAAGTAGTCGCGGATGCAGAACTTAAAAGGCCCTCTCTATTTTTCTCAATATCCCCGTCCCCTTTTCCAAGGCGCTCTGAAATAACAAAGTGATCCTTGTCATAAGGTTTTGATGAAGCGTTTTCAAGGACTATCTTTGCAAGTCGCAAATAATATGCAGCTTCACCCCGATTAGGAAATCGGGGATCATCACCTTTCCCTCTCTGTTTTGATAAAGCCATTCCATATCCAAAATAGAGTTGAGATAATGTTTTTTTATCATTATATTCAAGTTCACCGCGCTCATACAAAGGCTTTAAAAGATTAATCCCTTCAAGATACAAATTTTCTGCTTTTACAAAATCAAAATTTATAAGCCTTTGAGCATCGCCACTTCCAAGACGGGAAGAGGCTTTTAAAGAAGGCTCATCAATTTCTTCTTTTAAATATTGCTCCGTACAAACATAAGCCTTCTCATATAAATCAATAGCTTTTTTAAGGTTTTTTCTCATAAGAAGACCTTTAGTTTCATAAACATAAATCCCTGCCAAACTCATTAAAGATGAAACATATATTGAAACAAGCTCTTTTTCTATCGTTGAAAAATCTCTTTCATCAAACAAAGCAAGGGCATTGTTATACTCAAAAACAGCTTCTTTAAGCCTCCCTGATTCAACATATATTTTTCCTCTTCCGCTACAAACACTCAAATAGCTCTTAAGTAAATCGGCGTTTTCTTCCTTCCACAAGAAATCCTGTAAAACTCTGTTTTTCAACAAATTTGCCACATCTTCTAGGTTTTCAGGCAAATCTAAAGAGAATGCTCCTTTATTGCTGTTGTTATATTTCTCAACCAGCTCTCTTGCAACAAGCAAAAGAGCCTGATCATAAAAAGGTTTAGCATCTTTAAAAAATCCTCCCTCAAAACATAATACATCCCCAACTGTGATGGTAGCTCCGATAGATCTAGCTTCATGTCCTCCGTCAATCGCACTCATCTTTTTCGCAAGGGCATACTGATCCAACGCCTCTTTAAACAATTTTGAGCTCGCAAGGGCAGATACATAGCTAAACCTAAAACTCCCACTCTTTAAATAAGATTTAAACGCATCGCTATTTACCGAAATAAAACCGGAAACTTCTTCTATATTTAAATATCCAAAATTTTTAGCCCAATTTACTATTTCCGGCCAAGATGACACTGAAATATCTCCTCCATCCATCCTTTTCATCAAAGTTAAAAGAGCAGCCTCCGCAGGGACAAGCTTATCTCTCAAACGCGGATCGTCAGTCTTCTGCCAGTCGGCATAAGCATTTAAAGCCCAGAAGAGATCGCTTACTAATTGTTCTTTCTGCCTGTTTAAAACTCTTAAATCCCCACCAGATGGCAATTCACCCCGATTGCCTAATCGGGGTTCAATATCTTTCAATATGGCAAAAGCATAATTTATACAATAAAATGCAGCATCGATCTCTCTCTTTCTGTCAGAAGATTTTTCAGCCTTTTTAGATTGTGCCAAAAGGACCTCTCCTTTTCCAAGATTGGCCTTTGTCAAAACAAGTCTAGAATTATAAGAATCAGTTTTTTCGGCAACTTCTATTGCTTCATCAAAAGCAGTAATAGCCTCATCAAAAGAACCGATAGATTGATATAGTCCCCCTTTTGACAGAATGATTTCCTCTTTAGAAGGAGCATAATCAACGTCAGATAAAGAAGCTAATAATCCTATGTCTGTAAGGATGACATCATCAGCATCGATTGCGATTTTATAAAAAGAGAGCGCCGCTTCCTTCTGCTTTAAAGCATCACAAGCCTTTCCCATGTTGATAGCAAGCCATGCTAAAGATAACAACTCCTGGGTAATATCCTTTCTATCCATCGCATTATCCAAAGTCTTAACATAATTTAATTTATCTATAAGTTTTTGAGAAGTTATAACATCTCCATTTATTTTTAAGCTCAATATCTGCTGATAGATATTTATAGCCGCATCTCTTTGACCTGCAAGAATAAAATCATCAGCCTCTTTTAACAGACTCTCTGTCTTCTTCGCATACGCGCTTATAATCCTAAGCTCTATTTTCTTCCCGAAAGGGGTATCTTCTCCTGCAATCATTAAAGCTAATCTATAAGCAGGGATTGCAAGCCCAAGTTCAGAAGCAAAATTACACGCTTCACCAACTTTATAGAGGACAGCTTTTGTTGAAAACTCCTCAGGATAATTTTCCGCAAACAGCGCTTTATTTTTATAGAAAAGATATAAATGAGGCTCTTTTTTCTGATCTACTTTCCTAAATAGAGAGTCAAATCTTCTATTAGAAGAATAACCCTCTAAACTATTAACCTCTTTTGTAAGAAGTATCGCATTTAAACGGGCGGATTTCATAAACCATATAGCCGCATCTTTAAAATTCCCATCTTTTTCTAATCTCCGCCCCTCCTCCTCATACGCCCAGCTGAGTAAACTTGATCTTCTTGAGAGATCTTCGATATCAAAAGAAGAGCCGTTGCTCTTCAAATCGTCGTAAATAAGGGCGGCAGCCTCAGCAGGTTTTCCGGCCAATATAAATATTTGTGCTTCTGTCCCAACACCCAAAGCATTTTTCAAGTTGGGATTTTCTTTTATTTGATTATAAGCAATCAAAGCCAATCGAATTTTTTCAGCTTTTTCGCCCTTTGGATACGCGGATATCTCTTTTACAAAAATTTGCATAAAGAGACCCAATGCCTCTATTTTAATTTTATTTAATCTTTCAAGAGCGTCTTCCTCTGTCTCTCCTTTAAGAACTTCAAGAGTAAAAACACGAATTGCACTTGTTATAGAAGTTGAAGATTTTGAAAATATTTTTAGTGAAGGAGGAAGCGCATCAGAAAGAAGTTCCTGTAATATATAGCCTGCTTCACGCAAATTCCCCAAATTATCCCCTAAAGTCCCCTTTCCCTCTAAAGCACGAGCAAGATTATAAGCGCTTTCATTAAGAATATTTCTTCTTGCATCTTGGCCTGCAATATCTTCTCGGGTTTGCCTCTCACAAATTACATATTCTCTATCTGCTAATGTCTGAGCTCTTTTTTCCCCAGTAGCCCTAAGTTCCGCCGCAAGCCAAAGATTATCATCTAATATAGAATTAGAGATAGAAATTTTATTTAGTTTCTCATCTGCTTTTTCATCTCCATTAAAAACAACCCCCTTCAAATCTTCTATATATACTAACCATTCAGGATTATCTTTAATGTTTTTATAACCGGAAATTAAAATTTTAAGCAACGCTATCAAAGCATTCTGATTTTTTATATATTCAGGATCTTGTTTCCCTTTTGTTTTTGCAATCTTATTCATCTTAGCTTTCAGAAAGACTACAACATCTTTAAATAAATTCCACTCTACTGCGATCGCAAGAGCTCTCTGTAAATCGTCCGCGTTTCCAAGCAGTAAAACAATCTTTCCCATAAAATTAGCTTTGTTATTATTTTGAACATTATCTTTCAAGTCAAGAGCTCTGTTGACTAAAGTTATAACACGTCCCTCCCAACCTGCCTTTTTGTCTTTTACATCAGAAATTGTTGCCGCTCTGATTAGTAGATCCCAAGCCACCTCCCCTTTAAGCGTTGTAAGCTTACAACTATCCGCCCACCTTTTTGTATCATTAAAAATAGTATCATCAGGATTTTTGCCGTTTTCCCAGTTTTCTTTTGCAACCCATTTCTCTTTCCAAAAACGCCTGATTAATGCATTTTGCATCTTTTGACGTTCTTCTGCATCTTTTACATCTCCTACTTTCTTTAACAAATCCTCCACATCATTTGCAGTTTTTAAAGGACTAAAATTAACTAGATTCCAAAGTTTAACATTTGCAAAATTCGTGTCAGAAACCGTAGCTCCAGGAGTAACCAAAGTTTGGACATCTCCGAGCCCAGATGTATCCCCCTTTTGTATGGCATCAATAATTTCTTGCGCTTTATCATATTCTCCTGCCTCAATAAGAGCTGTTATATATGCTTCAAGAGGGCGTCTTAACAATTCCTCTTTCTTTCGCTCAAAAACAGAAGGATCTATACCTACAATTCCCTTTGTAGAATTTAGTTTATCTATCTCTTCTTTTAAAGATTTGGCGGAGCTAAGAATCTCTTCGGGATTAGGTTTTATAGTTGTATTTCCTTCTTTTCTGGTTTGAGCCAAAACCTCCAGATATGACATCTTTGCATATAATGTATAGTCAAACCTTTCCCAAGATTCTATTTTACTGTCCTTACATAATGCATACCACGTAAGCGCTTGTGTATAATTTCCCAACCCCTTGTATATTTCCCCTTTTTTAAATTGATAATTCCCGAGAGAATATTTTAATTTTCCACCTTGAATAATCTTATAAAAATCTTCTTGATTAGTCTCTATTGCTTTTTTTAATCGGATTGCAGCCTCTGTCACACTATTACTTCTAGCAACAGGGTTTCCCTCGAGCGCATTTATTATGTCTAATGCTTCTTCATACTTCTCTCTAGCTCTTTTAATATCCTTAGGATCATCACTCTTTTGAAGTTTAAGTCCTTCATCAATTAATAACTCCATCAACCTTATAATAGATCTTATAGCGGCAACTCTAAATTTGGGATTATTATCAACTTCAGAATCCAAAAAACACAAGACTCTGTTTATGTTGCCTAAATAACTACTTCTTTGTTGTTCAGGGGTAACTTCACTACTCCCACCATATCTGTAAAGAAAGTCTAAGTCTTCTTGTGTCTCAGCTTGTTCCTTTGAAAGAAGACCAGCCTCTTTGCATTGCATTCCTGTTAACGGTTTAACAACTTCAACCATTGCTCCTTACCTCCTATAAGCTTTTAAGGATTTCTTCTCCATTTCCTATTCCATGTCTTGTATACAAAAGTCTTCTTAATCTTTCCATTTCACTAGGCCTGTTGTTTTTTATATCTCTAAGTCTCTTTCGCATATTATTATCTTTAAAATCAACAATCGATTCTGCTTCAGCATAAAAAATAGAAGCATCCAAATTCTCCCAGGTCACGCCATAAAGTCCCATGGCCTTTCCGTAATACTCAATTGCTACTTTTTCATATCCCTCTATGCTTCTGGATGAACAAATGTCTCCAATTGTTTCTAAAATTTGAATTCTCACGTACGGCTGCTCTGTCAACACCTGATTAATAGAACCCCTAATTTCTTTATCTCTTATTAAAGTCATTAAATCTTGAGCAATTTTACCCCAATTAGGAACTTGGGGTTTATTTCCATGAATCGGATTATCTGCATGATCCTCATTAAGTAATTCTTTCATCATAGTAAGAGATCCTTCCCTTCCCGCTATATCTCCTGAATTAAACATAGCCCAAGCTACTATCTCATATGCGCCCACTATCTCTTTAAACCAATCAGAAGTATATGGATTTTTCTGATCCGCAAAAGTGTCAAGTATCTCTTCATACAAAGAAGCTGCAATTACTACAGGATCCCCGCCTCTAATTCTTCCTGCTTTAATTGTCTCCCTAATATTTTTAACTTTTGCTAAAAGAGTCAATTCCTCTTCTACTCTTTCCTTCTTTCCCTCAATAAGCTCTTTTTTGTATCCCGTCAGCATGGCATTATATTCAACCCCTCTTTCAAATATTTGAGAGGCAGCTAAATATTCACCGCTATCTAATCTTTTAAAAGCTTCCCAAAAAAACCATTTTTGAGTAGAGTCATCAACAATAACAACACAAGATTCAAAGATTTTCCCTATTTTCCTTCTCTCTCTATTTAAAACGTTAGTATCCCTCACTAAACTTCCATCTTGAGGATATAATATATTAACAGCTTCAATTATTTTTTTTACTTCAACTTCAGTTATTTTTTTTAATTTAGATTCTTTTTCATCAACTGTCAAATCTTTTTCTTTTTCTATTTCGTCCCGATAAAGATGCTCAAGGTTTCCTTTTATATCTCTTATAATCGCATCTTTTTGCTCTAACCTTGCACTTGCCAAAGCTAAAATATTTCTTGACATAAAACTTAACGTTCTAAATTTCGCAATCGAAGAAAAATCGATCAAATCTTTATCTATATCAGAAGGAGTATTAACAGCGTTAGAAACAGTTTTGACTGCCCTCTCAATAATACTGCAATCTAACCGAGCTTGAAAGTAATCCCCACTATTTAAAAAAGTTAAAATCCTTTCAACATGCGAACGAACCCTCATAAAGGGGGAAGCAAGAATAATCTCATCAACATCTTCCGCCATTTGCTGCAATTTCTGCTTATCATTTCCCGTCATTTCGTTTAAAACAGCAAGTCTTGAAACTCTAAACTTTAATTGAGATAATTGCTCTCTAATAAATACCTTCTCTGCATTTTCAAAAAAAGCGCTGGTTGCTATATCCAAAAATGATGCGTCAGGTTTTCCTTCAAGAATAGTTTTAATCCCTCTCAAGACTCCATCAGGATCATTTAATCTCCTTCTATCCACAAGAACGGGAATAGCAATATCTACAACTATTTTCGCTTCATTAAAATATTTTTCAGCCAAACCAAGATATTTATTCTCGTCCGCCGCCGCTTCTGCTTCATCTCTAGAAAGCACAGCCATTCGATTATAAGCATTTATAATTTTAGAGACAGAAGAAAGAGCAGAGTCGGGATTTAATCCTTTAGAATTTAATACATCAAAACAAAAACTGATCGTTTTCTTATAGTCTTCAATTCTTTTGTCATAATCCCTGCCTTCCAACTCCGCGATTCTATATGAAAGGTCTGCCTGTTGCAAAGAAACAGAGGAGATAAAACCTTCAAACTTTTCAAATTCTTCGCCTATAGGTTCTCTCTGGTCAACAGTTCCATCACGCAATAAAGTTAAACCACTATAAGTTGTTTCAAGCTCTTTCAACTGAGAGGTTGCTTCTTCAAATGCTTTCGCCAAATATTCTTCACTCTTTTTTCTGCGTTCATCAACAACTGCCAAATCTCTGTTGTTTCTCCAGGCATATTCCGCTTCTTTAAGATATCCTTCAGCATAAACCATTGAGGCCCTTATAAGTACTTCTTTTTTCCCCTTTCTGCTGTCTTTTTCTCCGTATGCTTCTCTATCACTTAATAACCTATCTACTAATTCCAACCCATCCCTAACAAACTCATCTCTATTTACATCAATAAATGCCTGAGCTAATCCTATCTCAATAAAAGGATTTCTGTTCTCTCTTCCCCACCTTGCTTCCGCCAAACGTCTGGTTCTGGCAACAATTCTAACACTCGTAAAAGGAGAAAAAACTCCATCTTTAAAAGTCCCCTGCAACCCTGAAAGAGCTGCCGAAACTTCAAGTGGATTCTTCCAAGGTTCTGACTTTTCTAATGCCTCTCCATATCTAAACCATGCCCCTTCCATCAAACGAACAGCTTTTAATTTCCCCCCCAAATCAATAAGTCTTTGCAATTCATGCACATCAGCAGATAAGAGTTTTGTAGAAACAAAAGGCCTTTGATACCACGTCAGATTGTGTTTTGTACTGTCAACAAGAACCATAAGATCAGAAATTGCCCTTTCTGCTGGAGTCCTTGACCACCACGTTTTAAATGGTCCCTTATAAAAAGGAAAATTTTGCAGATGATGAAGGATAAATGGTCGATGTATATGAAGAGACTGTATATCTTTACTTTCTCCTTCAACATAAACAGAAGCAGGGTTTACCCAAAATGACTCGCAAGCCATGCAAACAGATCTTAAAATACTGCTCTCTTGATAATAAAATCTGGTAAAACCACTTTTGAGAGATTTATTTAATCTTGCAACAGCAGGTTTTGCGAGAATAGCATGTAAATCATCAAACCCTGCAGCATAAGCAAGTGACGCATAAGCCGCATAGAGAACATCCTGATCTGCTCTTCTTTTTTCATCTCCCCCATTTTTATAATCATCAGGAGAACCATCATATCCATGAAATACAATAGAATCAACGATCCCCTTAACTGCGTTTTCATCAGTAGGATTAGGGAAGAGAGCCTTCAACATTCTTTTTGCTAAATCAACATTTCTTTTTCTATAAACAGGGTCACTGCAATAGCTGGCATCTATTGCTATTTGAACAATAGTTCTAAGCGCGTCACGCCCAAACCGGAAGCTTCTTCCATCAGACGGAGTGTAAAAAGCGTATCTATTAACAAGCTCACCATCTTTATTAAAAACTGTTGGAACAATTTCGATTAAATCAGGTATATGCGTATACCTTTCCCATTGACCATCAGAAAAATTGTCCGCGGTTGTCAGCTCTTTTCCTGTCTCATCTTTTCCCGCTTTATAACTCGTTGCGGCAAGAACCTCTTCACGAATCTTCTGTTCACATTCTATTACAAGCGCCCAATCATGGTCGCCATCAAACCCCTTAATCATCTCAAGCATAGCAATTGAAACATAACTTATATTTCTTACAAAACTACCATTAGTAGATTTATCATATGGAGTAGGAGCAAGAGTCGCGCACACCCCATTAGTATTTACATAAGTATTCCAAATCATATCTATAAACTGCTTGGATATTTTGGCATAATTAAATCTTCCCTCAGATCCCCAAAGTTCACTGGCTTTTATAAGCTCGGTTGCAATTCCAACATCAGCATCCATAGCCGAAGCATAGTTCGCAATATTAAATCTGCCATTCTCAATATATCCCTGCCAAGCAGGCAATCCTCTCTCCATCATTTCAAAAATACCGCTTAAAAATCGGTCAAATTTTTCCTGATCCTGACGTATTCTGGCAGCTTCAAGCCCCCAGTGCATACTTTCAGACGGGACAACATCTTTTTCACGATCTACGATAAAAAGAGGTGAACCAGCCTCAGAATTTAAAGGAGTTTCATACGCTCGAAACCAACCATCAATTAATAAGTTTTTATCTATAGAGTTAAAAGAAGAAGTTCTTATTACTTCAATGGGTTCCTGACACTCTTCTAATACAAAAGGTACAAAAGGAGTTCCGGCCGCCGTCAAAACAAGACCTATTCCTGCCGCCTTTAAAATGCTCCTTCTTGTTGGTCCTGTAGAAACAGAAGTAGGAGGGGTATAAACAGGCATCCCCTTAACTCTTCTTACTAAATCTATTTGATTTAAAAATCTACTAAAACTCATTTTTATGACATCTCCCTTTCCCATCCCTCATCTCCATCGATCCTTTCCTCTCTGCTCCCCTCATCTTTAAGTGAATCATAAATATATCCCGTTGGAACCGAGGCTCTTATTCTTGGGCCTCTTATAGAATCCCATAAAGCTTTAACATCCCCAGCCCATGGAGCTTCGTTATAAACTCCAAAATTAAATTTTCTCAAACCATATCCTAAAAAGCCTAGGTTTATGGTCGACCATATAGTCGCGCCAAACATTGAAGGATCGCCATTATTTACAAAGAAATAATGCATTGACGAATAAAGAGCCAAGAAGTTTAAAGAAAAAAGAAGAATTTCAAGCGGCATATCTCTTAAAGGAAGCCGGTCAACAGCCTCTCCCCCTTTAGAAGATATTTTAAAAGCCCTCGATACTCTTAAAACAATTCCTTCATAAGCAGATTTTGTCGCTTTCCCCAAACCTACATAATCGAGAGCCAGCCCCTTTCCTGTTTCTCCTCTATTGCCTTTATTAAATGAGGAAACCGCCCACATGCTAATTAAATAAGCGGCTGTAAGCCCCAATGTATTTGACGCAACTAACAAACCAAAAGTCGCAAAATGTTTCGGATCCATTTTAATAATTACAGAAGGGATGTCAAGATGTATGTACAATATCGGCATGACCATCAAACAGGTTTTTGCAACATATGTTAGCCAATGAACTATCAAAGATTTAAACTGTAGCCCTCTAAAAAAGTTCATTTGAGTATTAAAAACTTTCCCCGCAATTCTTAAATTCCCTCTAAGCCATCTTAAAAAGACGGTTACATACGCTCCAACCAAACTCTCAGAGTGAGCTCCAATAGGCCCTATTCCAGGGATAAAGAGGTTGTTAAACAGAGGATTTAATCCTCCAATGGCAAATCTGAAGTTAAAGCGTTTTGCAATGCTCCATCCAGCCCAGTAAACAGGTTTAAGAGCTTTTAATGCCATTATATCCATTAATTCTCTTGCGTTCCCTTTTGGCCAACTGCAACGAGTCATTTCGAATTTTTCATAAAATGCATAGGCAGGAAAAAAGATCCTCTGCTGAGATGGAAAAGGAAGAGCTTCAAGAGGTTTGCGTGTCCCTGCAATATCCTCTGACTCTTCTTCTGAATCCTGAACATCCGGACCCTCTATATTTTTCAAGCCGGAGATCAAAACATCTTTATCTACATCTTTTATAAACCTCTTTGGAATATATCCATTTAAAGCCAAAGAATGAAACAAGTCTGTAACTTGAACACTTGAGAAAGCCAATCCAACATCTACTGCACCAGCAAGTGAACCAAAAGAGAGCCTTACGGGAAGACGGCCGGCAATAACTAGCCCTCTGGCAACCTGTCCAGCACTATTGGCATAGTTCCCTTCTGTATCATATAGCACAGCATCAGTAATTCCCTTGCCCCATTTATCATATAAGCTTGCAAAAGGTTGCTTATTCTCTTTATAAGGGACAGATTGAAGATATTTTGTAGCCTCTCTTCTATAAGCCGCAAGAGAGTAAGCAACACAAGATCCATAAGAAGCAACAACCCCATGCTTTTTCCGTGCAGAAGCATCCCCCAAAACCCAGCTAAAATATGGTGTCCCCTGCCCTTGAAACGCATCTGCAACCGCGCTTCGCTCCTCCCCTCCACCAAACTGCCTGTCCCCAACCATTGCAAGCCCTGTATGTTGATCTAAAAGCTCCGCCTTCCTTTTTGAAGATTCTATGCTAGGATCGTAATCGACATCATTTACTTCAACAATATCAGCTAAAACGTCAGGAAGGGGAAGCTCAAGATAATTTCTAAGCCTATTTGACGGCTTAAGCTGTTTATCAAGCTCTGTCTTTATTAACTCATCAGCTCGCTTTGCGACAATTTCAATAGCCCGTTTAACAGGAACTCCCTTTGCCAATGTTTCATCTCTAAACTTTTCAATATCTAGGCTAACAGCCTTAAACGCCCTCTCAATTTCAGGCGCAAATTTTCTAAACTCTGTAGCCAACCCGCATCGTTTAACATCCCCCTGTCCCATATTCTCTTTTCGTATTGTAAAATCAGCAATATCTTCCCATGCTATTATCCATTCAGCAAATTGAGAAGCTGTACGAGGCTCTTTCGTAATAACTAAATGCTGAAAATATCGAACATCAGCTAAAACCTTTTCCCTCTCACCCGGAAGTAAACACTCTCCTAAATAAAATTTTATTCCATCTCCATTGCGGTGTATATCAAGGATCCCTGCTGATGCTTTATACTCAAGCTCCTCCCACATCCCCCTTATATCCAGAGCAACAGCCTTTATTTCAGTTTTTTCCTGATCCGAAAACCCTTGAAGAGAGCTAATATGCCCTTCAACTATATTATATAACTTCTGATCCACCCCTCCTATTTTTGCAACGACAGATTCATTAAGCCCTTCTCCTGCAGAGGATGCAATACGGAAAAACAGGCCAAGAGAGGAACGTCTTCTTATCGCGTCAACAAGCCCTTGAGCCACTTTTAAAGTCTGGCTATCGTTATCTTCAATCTCCCACGTCTCTACAATCTCTTTTGCTATAGCGCTTGAAGATTTTCCTTCTTTCGTGCGCCGCAAAACAAGTTTTACAAATGCCTGAGGAGATTTTTCTTCTCCCCCCTGCATTTTGTACCAATATACGAATTTATCTTTAATCTCTTCCAAAAGATCTACAGGAAACTCTTCTTCTTTATCACTAAAAATGTATCCCAAATATTTTCCGTCTTTATAATAACCTTTTAAACTTTTTGTATAATGCTCCAAAAATGTATTCTCTTTGACCCAATCTCTTTTTGCCATATCAGAAAGGACTACAACAGGAGTGCCTGTATCATCTTTCTTTGCAACGATTAATCCCTTTTTGATATGCCCCATAATAAGATCGGTATGAAAGGCAATTGCCTTTCGCTGCTTATAGGTAAGCCTTTTAAAGCTTGCAGCCAGAGCAAAGACATCACATTTTTCGCCATCTTCCGCCAGCTTTTTCACAACTTCATCCATCGCAACCCTAAACTCTACATCTTCTACAACTTTATAAAGATGTTTTCTTAGCTTTTTAGAAGGGGTTTCAATATCCCAGTAATTAAAAAGGTCTTCCGCTATTTTTGATGCTGTTTTTCCTTCAACAACTTTTTTAGTTATGATACTTGCTACATGCCTTGGATCACAACGTTTAGGGGATATCTCTTCCGGCAACTCCCCTTTTTCGTATGAAATTTCGCTTGCGATTTCAGTAATAAGTTCCTGAGGAATATCTCTTATATCAAAAGTTCTTTCAAGAACCATACTTCTTATAACATCAAAAGAACAGACTCTAACAAACTCGGCAGCAGTTCCGCCTTTATATCCGCAGGCAATAAGGTTAGACTTAGCGCCAAACCCTCTATACTTGCCAATCTTTTTGACCATAGTAGTGGCTGCCTTTTTTACAGCCCCTAAATTTATGCAAGTTTTTGAAGTAGGAGATATCATTAGATCCAAACCTCCTCACCGACACGGTCAGAATCAAGGCTAAATCTTATTTTCGGCGGAACATTATCTCTCATAAGATCAAATGCCTTTCTCATCTTTCCGATCGTCTCTTCATGATATTTTATGTAATTGTCAACAATCTCTGTCGCTATAGGCAAAGAGGCAGTGACGCTTCCTGTTATTCCGGCAACCGGAGCCTCTCTAAAGTTTACCTGCAACGCTTTTATGAGATTATCTCTCTCCTCTTTCGGATCAACAGTGCTTTCCAGAATCGCCTGGATATTTTTGAATAGTAAAGAAGAAGTATCTATATTAAGATCCATTGCGCCGTAACCTAAAATAACAGCTAGTCCAATATTTACCCCTCCCGCGTTATCTCCTCCGGGAAAGAGAAAAACAAATTTAAGAAAATCTTCAAAAGAGGCAGTTGGATTTTGAGAAAGTTTATCAGCCATAAAATTTGCAAGTTCAAAAGCCGCAACTTTTTTAAATCCATAAAAACTTTCTATGCTGGGAATAATCCCATTTGCAATATCATCAATCTCCTGAAGCGTTAAACCATATCTGGCTCCAACTTGAGTTACAACTTCTAAAATTTCGGCTCTTCTTTCGAACCACGCGCTCGCTTCAGCTTCTTCATATGAAACAACAGATTCTTTTTCTATGTCAGCCTCTATGCGCCCTGAAATTTTATAAAGATCATTTACCCCGCGGGCAATCTCATCTGCAATTTTTTTTGTAGGCTTAAACAAACCATAAAGTGTTCCTGCAAGAGGGAGTTCCCTCGCTAATATTCGCTGCCAACTTACTCCTTTCTGGAAAAACATCTTATCCTGAACAATATGATGGAGTCTTTTGCCCAAAGTCCCCGGCATCATACTATAAGTTCTTGCGTTTTTTGCAAACTCTGCCATCGCTTCATACACAAGGTTAAAAGCTTCTCTTCTTTTTTTCAGTCTTACACCTCTACTATGAGGAGTAAGATCTCGTCTACCCGTAACCTCGGCAGCGCAAACTTTTATATTTTCAGCAGCATTTGTAATTTTTGCAATTACCCCTTCCGCATCATCAGGCGCAAGACCAAACTCATTCTGAATAGCCTCGCTTAATCTCCTATTTCCTTCTTCTGTTAAACCGTTCCCTCTAAATATCAACCCAAAAAAGCCGGCAATAGTTGACCATCGCATCAAAGAGTTAATATCCCAAAGCATCCCTGCCGCAATAGAATCAGCTTTAACAGGATCAATGTCAACCCCAATAAGCCAGTCGACAAGCTCCTCATGTGTCATACTAAACTGATAAAGCCCGGCAGGATTCTCTTTATTCTCTTCTGCAAACCTAGCTGCAAGATATCTTCCTATCCCTCCAATTTTATATTCCGCAAGCCTGTGAGGTTCTCTTGCAAAACCGGCACATCTTTGAATTACATAAGGCCTCTGATGAAGGGAATCAACAGGAACATGTTCATAAACAATTGCCGACGCAAGATCATTTCGAGTAAGGTTTGATAGCCCCTGAACATCATTAAGTATCTCTTTTACCATTGCATATTTAGCGCAAATCTCTGTCCCCTCCCTAACATATCCTGTTTCAGCCAGCCAGTGAAACGCCATGGAAGACAACGCTGCTACAAACACCTGCGAATTTTCACCATAGCACATGCAAGCTTTTGCATGCTCTTTTATATTATGCTCGGCAGCAGAGGGATCAGCTCCCGCTAAAGTAAGAAAATAAGCAAACGACGGCCTATGAGCAGGCTCATCAGATAAACTCTCTCTTGTCATCGGCTGCCAGCCTTCAACAAACACTTTTTTGGCGCCTGTAAACACAGAACCTTGATACCAGCATCCCATTCCAATTAAAAGTACTTCAGGCAACATCAAAAAAAGATTTGCAAGAAAAACAGTAACAGTTGCTGTTATTGTCGACCATGAACTGGTCATCATTTGAGTCCTGTAAGATATATAGCCAAAAGTACTAAATGCAATCCAAAAGGCAGCGTTTAATCTTAATCCAAGGGCAATATTCTTATCTTTAAGCCTGATCTCCCCCATTAAATCTTTAATGCTCAATATAGAACGTTTTGTGAATTTCAAAAGATGCTCCTGCGCTTTTATGTAATCTTCTTCAGCAAATTCCTCAGAAGCTTTTTTTGATTCCAAAACAGCAACAGTTGCACTGACAACATTTTTTAATTCCGTTAAAACCCTGTTATATCTTTTTTGCAGACGCCTGTATCTTCTTGAAACAGAAAATTGTTCGAATTTAGGAAGATTTTCAAATCTTGAGATAAGAGATATAATTTCTGAGTGATCTATAATTCTTCTTTGTCCTGCCATATCACGAATCAGTTGTGCAATGTCGTGATAAAGAGTTATCTCCTCTTTTGAAAGAGAGACACATTCTCTCATCCCTGTTTCAACAAGGCTCTCCATCTGATCTGCCATATTAGTAAAAAAGTCTTTATCAAGTCTTCCTGATAAAAACCCTTTTTGAAGAAGGAGTTTTACTTCTCGAGGAGACCCTGATCCATCGCCATAAAAATCAACACGCGGTCTTTTTGTTGTTCCTACAACATCTTCATGGTTTGTATATTCAGTCGACAAATAATAAAGCGCCTTAAGCGTCCTGCTTGTTCGCAAAGCAAATTGAGCATATGCTCTTTCCCCTCTATTTTGCGGCGCCAAACTCCAGAGGAGATTTGAGAACCCTTCAAAAATGGATTTTTTGCGCTCAATCCCTGTAAAATATTGAAGTATAGTTTGAGCAGATTGTGATTCGTTAAAATAGGCTTCAGAACCCCATGCTAAAAAAACCTCCCCCAATTTTGCCCCGGAAAGTTTAATAGAAAAATCAGACTCTTTCACTCCGGCAAAAGTTCTAGCCTCCCCATCGTAAATTCCCTGTCTGTACATGACTTCAAGAAGATTTCGTTCATGTCCGGAATTTCCAGCTATAAGCTGATTTAAGCGACTCTCTGGAGTTTTAAATTCTGCGCAAAACTGTCCCCTGTTTATCCCGAAAAGGGATGAAATCCTTGTTTTAATTGGCGTCATAAAATTAATCATAGTATATTCGCCTCTCTAAGGAGATAAGACGCCTCCTTTCTCTACATATATATCGAAAATTTTAAGTCTAAATTTCATAAAGTTATCGCTATGAATTTCATATAATTTCAATAAAAATTCAATAAAAATAGATGAACCCCGATTAGGATAATCGGGGTGAAATTTCAATCTATTTTTTTCGATATATAATTGGGAAAATCTTAAGTAAGATCATACCCTCACTTTCGGCTCCCCTTGCCCTTTGGGCGTAAGGAACAGAAAGGAAAAAGTCAGGAGAAAAAAATGGCGCGAATATATACAGGATTTAGAATAACTGATACAAATTTGCCGGCGCTGATGAGTGGCAATATACCGGGAATCCCTTTCGTACAAAGGGTTGCTCTAATAGGCAGAGATAAGACAATAATAGTCGAAAGAAGCGCCCACGCAATAATAGGTATTGGCTGGGGAGATGAATCAAAAGGGCAGCAAACATATAATTTATGTTTAAGAGTTAGAGATTTAAGGCCCGACAACAAACCGGTTTTATGCTGCCGTTTTTGTGATTCATCAACATCTTCAGGCCACAGAGTATATACACTATCAGGAAAAGACAAAGTATTAAACCAGTTGCCTGCCGGAATGCTGGTTTACGGCGTGACAGGCGTATTAGCAAAACTTGTCAACCTGGAAGCGCTTTATAACGAAATAGACCGAACAGAACAACATTTTAATCTCAAAGACTTAGAAAACAATTTTAAAATCTTCGAAGATACATCGATTGTGTTCGGATACAACGTATCATCTGGAAGAATAAAAGAGACACATAGAAGAATTTCTTTGCTTGATGAATATGGAAGTATAGGTCGTGGAACAGGAGATGCTATAGAAGACAAAGAAAGAGGAGATAACGTAACAATAAAAGAAGTTGTCGACGCGTTATCAGACACATCGAAATATAAAGAATTAGAAAACAAGATAAAAAGAATTGCTAAAAGAAAAAAGGAAGAAGCTTACGCACTTATGCAAGATTGCCCACAAGCTCGCGAGCATTTTGACGAAAAGGCTTTTGATGTGGATTCAATTTTCAGGAAACTTATACCTTTAGTTGAAAAACTTATCAAAAACAGAAATATTGTAAAACAAGACTATATAAAGAGGGCCTTTGATGAAGGGGCCTCTGTAATATTTGAAGGATCACAAAGCCCTCTGCTTGGAAAAGAAAGAGGCCCATATCCTTACACAGTAAAAACAAATACAGAAGCAAATCAAATCGAGACCTACAGTGGAATCCCACTTGATCAAATAGAGATCATTGGAGTAACAAGAGCTTACGATTCGCGGCATGCCTATGCCCCATTTGTTCCTGAGATAACAGAAAAAGATTTACAAGGAAAAATAACGCCTGAAATTTACAGAAAGATGCTTGATTCCAACCCCACCGGAGATAACCCATTTTACGGCCCTTTCAGGGCAGGGTGGTTTGATTTTTTAAGATTAAAACACGCAATATATTTGATTGAATCTTCAGGAGGGAAAGTAGGCTCTATAATAGTTACAAACCTGGATCGTTTAAACGGTTTAGATCCTTCGTACGCATGTCGAAGTTACAAAAACGGAGAAGAGATATATAATCAAATACCATATAATTTAGACTCCTCAAGTTTTAAAGATTTTTTATGGGGTTCTACCGCGGTTATAACCCCATTAAAAGGATGGAATATAAACCCAAGAATTGTTCATGACAGCAAACGATCTTTAGCCTTTAGAAGACTGCCAGATAATGTTCACAACTTCTTTGAAGAAATCCAGGATGAGACAGATGGCATCCCCGTTTCAGCAGGGTCGATAGGAATACAACCGAGCAATACCCTGGTAAATTATGGGATGAGATAAGAAGTTTGTAGCATTCAGTACGGAAACAACCACGCATAATTTTAAGACTTTCCTGACTTTCTCTTTTATGTATCACAGACAACAGCCCTCACCCAACATTCAGACAAAAGAAAACTTTTTCTATTATATTTTGCCTTAAAGCAT
>MEUA01000023.1 GCA_001771505.1 candidate division WOR-1 bacterium RIFOXYB2_FULL_36_35 | reverse complement strand
GTCAAGATAAATGGTAATTTAGCGACCAAAGGAACGTCTATAGTCGGTAGTGTTGTTAAATATGAGTATACCTATTCTGTAAAAGAGGATGAGGCTCAAGGGACTGCAAATCTTTTAATAAGTCTTAAAGATCTAGCTAGGAATGTGGCAACATATGAGTCAGGCTCACTATTAATGATAGACACAATAGCGCCAGTTATTTCAGATCTTGAAATTTCTCCTCAGTTGTCGAAAGTAGGAACTGTAGAGATCAGTTTTACAGCATCAGAGAGCCTTGAATCAGATCCTATTGTAAAAATAAATGGGAATATTAGTAACCAGTTTACAGTAACCGGTAACCGGTATTTTTATAAATATAATGTGACTACAATCGATGCACAGGGAGATGCCCTTGTGCAAATATTTGTTCAAGATGAAGCAGGGAATAATTCAACATATCAAAACGGAAGTTTATTATCAATAGATACTTTTTCTCCATCGATAACAAATGTAAATATAGATGTCGAGGAGAATAGAAGGGGAGTTGATGCGGTTGCCTACGCGAAACTTGGAAGTAAAGTACTGATTGATTTTTCAGTTTCAGAGCAACTTTTAAATGATCCAATTGTTCTTGTTGATAATAATCTTGCAATTAAAGATACTAAAACATCCTATTCAGACAGCAGGATAGATTATTCTTACTATTATGTAGTTTCAGGATCAGATAGTGATGGAGTAAAAGTTGTTTCTATCAATACAACTGATTTGACGGGCAATATCACTTTGCAAACTTTCAATAATTCACTTGTAATAGATAAAACAACTCCACTGATATCAAATTTATCCTACTCACAAAACCCGATTAAAGCGGGAGTTTTGGCCATCAATTTTAATGTTTCAGAAGGTTTGAAATCAGCGCCAACGCTTGAGGTTACTCAATATAACGCAGCAAAGCAAACAGTTATTTCAACCGGTCAATGGTCGATAGTTGGGGGGAAGTGTTCTGCCACATATTCTGTTTTCTCAAGCGCAAATGGTGCAAATGATGGCACATGTGAAGTTAAGATTTATACAAAAGATAAGGCTCTTAATGCAACCGTAGAAGCATTTAATAATTTAATTGTTGATACCATAAAACCTGTTTTTTTAAATATTTCATCGACTGTCAATAATCCTGATTTTAGCAAATATGGAAAAGAGGGTTCCAAGGTTGAGATGACTTTTCAAGGCTCTGAAAGATTAAAATATGATCCTGAGGTTAAAATAAACGGAAAGGCTGCGAATAGTGTCCAGTGTACGGTTTACAGTGTACCGTATGAATACAAGTCGGAATATATTGTTACTGGCATTGATAGTGACGGGAATGCGGCAATATCAATATCTGGGTATGATGATGCCGACAATTTGGGAGAGATAGAAACAAATTCTTCCGCAGAAAGTTTTGTAATCGATTTAACAAGCCCGACGGTAATAATAGCAGATCCTGAGGCAGGGACAGATTTAATCGCAAGCCCAAGTCCTTTTTCTACAAACGCGAACCCTGAGGATGGAAAAAATTCCACAACTCTCCGCTATGAAACGACTGAATATGGATATGTGACGGTAAAAGTATATAAAGTTGATGATGAACAGAAAAGCTACATAAAAAATGATTTTGTCGAATCAAAAAGAGTTGCGACTTTAATATCCGGAACCTGGATGGAAAGCGGAGCTCATAATAACATTTGGGATGGCAGAACATCAGTTGCGGTTTATGATGCAAACAGCGACGGGTTTGCCGATTCCGGCAAGTATGCCTTTATAGTAGAAGTAAAAGACAAAGCAGGGAATGTTACCGAATACAAATATGGAGGAACCGTTTGGATACAGAACAATGTTTTATATGTGATGGAGCCGGAAAGCGTTGGAATAAATCCTGATCCTTATTACTTTGGTCCAAATGGAAATGGAGTTAATAAAACGACAAGGTTTTGGTTTAGGGTAAGGATTGGATTGACTCCGGGACAATCCGATCCTCCGGAAAGAATTACGGCAATGTCACTTCCTGACGACATGCTCTGGCTTGATGGGGTTGTTAAAAAAATTGGAACTTATACGGTAAGAGTTTACGATTCATCAAATAATTTAATAAGGACAATTATCAAAGATCAGCCTGTAGAGTCATCTGTTGATACCTATGTTATATGGGATGGAATGCGTGATGGACGAGAGGACGAAGGAGGAGGGATGAAGATTGCAGAAAATGGAATATATAGAATAGAAGTAGATGTAAAGGATTTTGCAGCCAACAATGCCTACAATAATTTATTTTCAAAAACAGTGATGGTGGATAACACTCTCCCTTCTGTTTCTGAAAATATTTTAAGCGAGTATTATTTTTCTCCAGACGGTTCAGGGGTGAAGGATTCTACCCTTCTTTCATATTCAGTGAATGATAATCTAAACACAGTTGAAGTGGATATCGATATTTCAAACGATGGGGTTGCGACAGGAAGTTTGCAATCAACAGCAACTCTGCCCTCCAATGCTTCTTACAGCAATGTGTGGAGCAACCAGGGGATAGATAAGGATGGAAAATATACCTATAAAATTTACGTGAAGGATGTTGCAGAAAATTATGTTGAGGTAGCGGGAGAAGCGATTGTTGACAGGACAGAGCCTTCAGGAGAAGTTACATTTTCTTCTGCCAATTACAATAGCGGCAAGTATTACATTAATTCTTCTTCGGTTACGCTTGCATTAACCTATTCGGATATGTTAAGCGGAATAGAAGACACGATGAGATTTAGTAATGATGGCACAAATTGGAATAACTGGGAGAGTTTAGCTTCTACCAAGTCGTGGAATTTGACGGCGGGCGATGGAGAGAAGCGAGTTTATGTGCAATTTGTTGATAATGCAGGGAATTATGGTGAGTATTCTTCTTTCGTTATTTTAGATACAGATAATGTTGATGTTTTATGGAGCGGACAGGCGGCTAATACTTGGTATACAGGGAACAATGCGATAAATATAAATTTGAGCGATATTAATTTAAAAGGTTTTAAATGGAATTGGGATACACCTCCCTCAGATGATACGTCAGAGTGTATTTTATCAACCACAGGGACAAATAATCATCCAGGGGAGGGAGAAAGGACTCTTTATCTTAAAGCATGGGATTGGGCGGGTAATAAATATGAAGAGTCGAGAGTCTATAAAAGAGATGTTACTGCTCCTACGATCTCATTTGGAGGGCAAGCCCCGGACGTTTGGTATAGTGGAAACAATGCTATCACAGTTTCATTGGCAGATAATTTAAGCTATAAAGGTTTTAAATGGAGTTGGGATAGTATGCCGACAGACGATTCAACAGGATGCAATACTTCGGCTACAGGAACTACCTCTCATCCCGGGGAGGGAATGAGAACCTTGTATGTAAAAGGATGGGATGAGGCGGGGAATATTCAATCAACGCAAAAGGACTATTGGAGGGATATTACGGCGCCGAGTATTACGCCGCCAGAGGATAAAACTTTTAATCCATATTTAAATTCATTATCGTTGAGCTTTAGTGTAAATAATAGCGGTGGTTCTGGAATAGGTGCAGTAACGGCACGGATCGAAAAGACAACAGACGGGACACTCATAAAAGATTTACCTGTTTCAGGAAGTTATCCAAGTTATTCTATTAATTGGACAGGAATGAATAACGCGGGAGATTATGTCAACGAAGGAAATTATCGCTTAAAGATAACGGCAAGTGATAGTGTAGGAAATTTTTCGAGCAATACGACTTGTGACACAAGTTTACAGGATGATCAGTATATTGAAGTTGGAGAGAGTCCTTCTCTAACAATAAGTGGAAATAATTTAATTTTAAGTTGGATAAATGGAAATGATATTCAATCAAAAACAGAAAGTTTTTCTAACCTTTCATTTTCTGAGTTTTTTATCGATAAAAGCTTAACTGTTTATATTGATTCTGACCAGCAAATCAAATTAAATATGAGTGGTTATCTGGAGGTAGGAATGGTTCCCCCTCAATGTGGAGAAGTTTGGTATATCATAAAAAATTCTGCTGGGATAAATGTATATGAAAAAAATCTTTATGCAGCATTTTCTTATGCTTTTGTTCAGGGAAATAATTCACTAGTGAATGGGGTTTTCTATTCTTATAATCAATACAATAACATTTGGGAGACAGGAGATATGACTACTTCTTCTTACAATTTAAACGAAACTGTTTCTTTAAGCAAGGGGGAATACACTTTTTATATTTCTATAAAAGATGCGTACAGTTCTAGTGCTGCTACTTCTTATGCTTCTTTAGGAATTGAATATAGTGATTTTAAATTGTTTGAATATCAAAAAACTTGTCCTCCCGAATATGAAGATAACATAGAAGAAGCTGCTACATCATCCCCTCTGACAGTAGATTCTTATACAACAGGCCCAACTTCATCAGGGCAACATTCAGTTTGGGCAAGCGATGGTAATATTTATTATAAAAGAAATAATTCTCCATCCATTTTGATTGGACAGTCAGGATATAATCCAGCAATTTGTGTTGATCAATATAACAATGCTTACATATCATGGCAAGATACAAGAAGCGGAGCAAATCAAATCTACTTCCAAAAAATCCCATCAAACTTTGCTTCCGTTAACGGGACAGTAACAGCATCATCTTTAAATAACGTAAAACTCATCTCATCTATCGAAGCTTTGGCGCAAAATACAAAGCCAATTCTACTTGCGCCTGACGACGGTGCAATAGTTACAACCCTTCGCCCTACTTTCAAATGGCAGGGGATTAAAGGGAGAAAAAATTATAAATTGATTTTAAGCCAAATGCCAAACCTGCTTGAAATATCTTCAAGATCGTTTGATAAAATTATTACGCAAACAGAGGCTACTCCTATTAATACTTCTGATCCTATAATTGCTTACTCTATTCATGAATTTGATGAGGGCCTTTCTCGCGGGATATGGTATTGGAAAGTTGTGTCAGACTCCAATACAACAACAGAAGCTTCTTCTGATATCCGGTCTTTTGAAGTTGATCCCCCATTAACATTGGCTGGTATTACAAATTATCCAAATCCGTTTAATCCTAACAAAGAAAGCACAAAAATTAGATACAAACTTGGAAAGGATGTCGATGATGTTTGTATCAGAATTTATGATATTACAGGCAGGCTTGTTGTCGAACTAGACGGATTGCCATATGGAGAAGCTTCAAATATTTGGCAAAAGTATAATGATGTTCCTTGGGACGGTCGCAACGCAAGAGGAGATATGGTTATAAACGGGATTTATCCGTTTGAAGTACTAGCAACCTTAAATGGTCAATCAGTGTCGGGAAGAGGGAAAATTGCGCTGCTCAAGTAAATAAAGAGAGTGTACAGTTTACAGTAAATCAATAAAATTTGTTTGCAAGTTTTTTTGTATTTGTGTTTTTACTGTACACGGTAAACAGTAAACTGTAAACATAAAAAGGGGTTTTGTTTTATGAAATTATTTTTAAAGTATTTTGTCTTTTTGTTTTTACTGTACACTGTAAACTGTACACTGTTAACGGTTGGGTCTGTGGCGGAAGTGGGAGGCGTGGACATCGATGTGTTGTCGGCAAAAGTCGGCGCACGGCCTCTTGGGATGGGATGCGCTTTTACTGCAATTTCTGACAACTCTGATGCCTCTTATTATAATCCGGCAGGATTATCGTTTATTACAACAAGCGAATTACAATCAATGCAAACACGAATGTCCACAGATGCGGATCACTATTATATAAGCTATGTAACACCTTTTTTAAAAGGCGCGCTGGGCCTTTCATGGATACAAATTTCTTTGGGAGATATTACACAAACGACGACGACTGACGCCTTTAATGAAGTGATAACTACCAATATTTTTTCCTATTTTAGTAATGTTTATCTTTTGTCTTACGGATTGCCATTAACAAACAGCTTTGGCGTTGGATTAACAGCCAAGTATTTAACGTCTGATATGACATCGGTAAACCAGGGGCAAGCTACTGGATTTTCTGTAACGCCCGGACTTCTTTATAAATTAATAAGCGATAGTAAAAATATAGGAAAAATAGGCTTTACACTAGAAGATCTTTTAAACGAACAAAAATGGGGGACAGGCACAACAGAAAAAAGCATCCCCAAATTAAAACTGGGAATAGCTTTAGAAAATTTAAACATTTTACCTGAAGGATCTATTTTTGCGTTTGATCTTTCTCAGAAAATATCCCGAAAATATCCTGCAGAACTGTCGTTTGGTTATGAATGGAAAAATAATCTTTTAGCGCTAAGAATGGGCTGGCTGGAAACCTCATCCTTTACGGGCGGGATTGGATTTTCAGCAAAAAACAATGAATATTTTACCACTCAACTGGATTATGCGTATGTTGGCCAAACGTCTCTAAGTATGGAAAATGTACATAGAATATCACTTATAGGAAAATGGTAAACCATCAGAAGACCTATAAATGCCCTGTTGCGAAATGTCACACAGAAATTTAACATTTTGCAACAGTCCCATAAAGCCGATTTTTCTTTATCTAAGTATGAACCCCGATTAGAAAATCGGGGTTCATACCTGGGAAAATTTCCAACACTCTGCTAAAATTCTGTTCGTCTATGAATAATCGGGGTTAAATTTTAATGTTTTAAAATATGTTATAATTAATTTTATCATGGTTTTGTTTACAGAGATGTATTTATCCGAATTAATAGGGATTCCTGTTGTCGATCGGTTACAGGAACCTGTCGGAGGGGTAAAAGATGTTTTTGTTGTTTTGGGAGATAAATTCCCCAGAGTTATAAGCCTTTTAATTAAAAAGAAAATTGATAACAAAGAAGTTGTTTTGTTATTATCTGAAGTTGAACTTATAGGCAAAAAATTTGTAGCAACTAAATATGTAAAAGATCGCTTAACTTTTACTTCACATAGGCCCGAGGAAGTTAAATTGTTTGAAAATGTGGTAGATAAACAAATTGTAGATATAGATGGCGCTCGAGTAATTAGGGTGAATGACCTTAAGCTTGCTTTGGTTCAACAAGATATCAGGCTTATTGCCGCTGATATAGGGTTTTCAGGTTTTTTTAGAAGGATTGGACTGGAAAAATTTATATCCTGGGTATTTACGATTTTCGGCAAAAAACTTTCGGAAAATTTGATAGGTTGGGATCATGTTGAATCATTAAAAACCGGAACTTCTAAAGGATTAATTACAATTCCTCATCACAGAACAGCAGAACTTCATCCTGCGGATATAGCGCAAATAATAAGCCAGGTGCATTCTGCCGAAAAGACCGCTATATTTGATTCTTTAGATGAACAAACAGCTTCCGAATCTTTGCATGAGCTTGAACCTCACATTGGAGCTATGATAGTGCAAACAATAGATACCAAGAAGGCTTTAAGAATACTTGAAAAAATGCCTATAGATGAAGCTGCGGATATACTAGGTGATGTCTCTTCTGAAAAATGTGAAGAGTTCTTAAGGCTTATAAAACCTAAAAAATCCTTGGAAATAAGGAAACTTTTAAGGCATGGGGATGAAACAGCTGGAGGGCTTATGACTACTGAATTTATCGCTTTGCCTCAAACTTATACTGTGGAAGAGACTATAAATTACTTAAGAGATAAAGGTCCTTCAGCTGAAACTATTTATTATTTATATGTTGTAGACAATGATGAAAAGTTAATTGGTGTTTTAAGCCTTCGCAGTTTAATTATAAATGCTTCAGATGTAATAATTTCAACAATCATGATTAAAACCCCAATTACAACAAAAGCGGAAACGGATGCACGAGAAGTGGCACACGTAATTTCTAAATATAATTTATTAGCTGTTCCGGTTGTTGACGATAGCAATAAAATGTTAGGAATTGTAACAGTTGATGATGTTGTTGATTTTATTTTACCTCCTGTATCAAGAAGAAAAAGGCAAATGCTTGGATAATTTATGCATAACTTTTTTAAAAAAATAAAATTTTGGAAATTAAAATGGTTAATGTTTTTTTCTGTTGTCGGTCCCGGAATTATTACAGGTACGGCAGATAACGATGCCGGCGGCATTGCAACTTATTCTGTTGCGGGCGCGCATTATGGTTATCAGATGTTGTGGCTTTTAATTGTTATTACATTTATGCTTTATATAACACAAGAGATGGGGGCAAGGTTGGGAATTGTTACAGGAAAGGGGTTAGGGGATCTTATTCGAGAACGTTTTGGTTTGCCTTTTGCGGTCTCTCTTATTTCTTTGGTTTTTTTGGTCAACTTTGCTAATATTTTAGCTAATGTTGCTGGGATTGCTTCCGTTGCTGATATTTATCATGTACCACGGCTTATTTTTGTTCCACTATTTGTTTTTTTGATTTTATATGTGATTATAAAAGGAAGTTTTAATTTTGTACAAAACATTTTTATGACATCTGCTGTGTTGTTTTTCTGCTACATAATAAATGGTTTCATAGCAAAACCTGATTTGCACGCGATGATACAGGGAAGTCTAATCCCAACAGTTCAATTAAATAGAGATTATATATTCACAATGACAGCTCTAATCGGGACAACTTTAACAGTATGGGGACAATTTTTCATCCAATCTTATTTCGTTGATAAAGGAACACCCAAAAAATATTTACAGTCAGCAAAACTTGATGTCTTTATGGGTTCATTTTGGACGGATTTTGTTGCTTATTTTATTATGATTTCTGCCGCGGCAACTCTTTTTACAAAAGGCATTCATATAAGAACCGCCCTTGATGCCGCACTTGCAATAAAACCATTGTTGGGACCTTTATCAAAGCATCTTTTTGCGTGGGGATTGCTAAATGCTTCATTATTGGGTGCGAGCGTTATCTCCATGGGAACAGCCTATACTTTAACAGAAGTTTTGGGCACGGAGAGAAAAGTTAAGGCCTCTTTTTTTGAAGCTCCAATTTTCTATTCCATAATGATGTTTTGTCTTATTTTAAGCTCTATATTTGTGTTGTTCCCAAAATTTCCAATGATACTAGTTATTGTAGTATCGCAGGCTTTAAATACTTTATTATTGCCTATAATTTTTATTGTAGTTCTTAAATTAATAAATGATAAAAAATTAATGCAGCAATATATCAATGGACCCATCAATAATTTTATTGCATGGCTTACAATTAGCGGATTTACTATCATATCATGTATCATGCTCTATTTAACCTTCTTTTGATTATTATCATATGAAATAATCTGTTAAAATACATGATCTTAAATTAGATAGACTTCACCCCGATTATCATAATCGGGGTTCAAATGGTTGAAGTTTTATCTAGCGAAGAAAACAATTTATATGGCTATAATAAAAGCAACAAATAGTACAAATCCCCCGAAAAGAAGCGGATATTGGGTAAAGCATATTGATTCTGCTAATCCCCAACCTCTTTCATTCCCGAGAACTTTAAATGAAGCTAATGCCTTTAAAAATCATTTTGAGAACAATTTAAGCAAGAACCAGTTAATAAAAGTATTAATTAGATATTTTGATGTAGCTTTTGGTAAAGATGTCCCTGAATTTACAATAGTGACAACCAACTTATTTAAAACTGAGCATATTTCTACCCTTTTATCTTTTTTAGGTTCTTTTCTTTTAGAATATACAAAAGATCCAAGAGATAATTATACTGTATTGATTGACTTTCATTTATCAAAAAAAATTGATTTAAGCGCAGTTTTAGAAACGCAAACACAATTGGCCGAAAAGATTTTATCTTTTACAGACAAGCAAATTAAAATACATGGAATGGCAGAATATGCAAGAAAACAAAAATCAGGTGCAGCAAAAGAAGGGGAGGTTATAAGTATAAAGAAACTGCCGCAAAGAAGGGGAGGGCCTTATAGCGTAAGACATTTTGGATGAAAATATGTATGGATTATTGAATGAAACCGTCTATTATTAACATGGAGTCTGTTGCAACAATAACACCTTTTTCAATTCTTGCAATTCCATCAGAAAAACTAAATTTGGCTCCGCTATTGGGAACTAAAAAAACAGAGCCATTTTTTGGGAATCCGCTTCCAATTAAAGAACCATATATCTGTTTATTCTTTACACTATATTCTAAATGTCTGTTATCTGCCACAAGCCCTAAAAATTTACGATCAGGGTATAGAGCGCTTGATGTTATTTCTGAGCCGTAAGCGATAGTCCATCCTGAACCTATGACGGAAGAGGCTACTATTGAATTGTCTTCAATAGTAACATTATCTCCGATAATTGTTGGTCCTAGTAATGTTGATGATTTTGATATTTTCACATTATTTCCATACCATACAGGCAAACCATTGTTACCTTTTATTATATTTTCAGGTTTGGGCCACCATGAAAAATCAGAATTCCCAAAAACTCCACCCATTCCTGCAAGTAATTCCATATTTGAGCGCCAAAGAGCAAGTTTTGTTCCGTCATCCGACCACAAACCGTCAAAAACAAACCCGTATAACCCTTCGGGATCATTTGCTTCCTGTTGTCCATAAATTTGTGGACGTTCTATGATATCTGGAAATATATGTCTCCCCCAATCAGAAAAATTCGGGTTGACTTGCCCTTTCTTTATTAGCCCTTCTCCTTTTAGATAAGAAGAAAAAACTCCCAATCTTTTACGTCTGCCTTCGGATAATTTAATCTCATTTGGCCTGTGTGGAAATGAATCATCTATAAGAAAATCCACATCGTCCACTATTAAATCAAACAATCTTTTGCTGATAATATATATTGACGCATTATTTAAATTACTTGGAGAGTGAGGGGTCTTTTCTTTAAACTCAAGAATTCTAGAGAATTTTTGTCCAAGATACAGACTAAACCTGTCAGTATTTATATCCCTTATGTCTCCTTCCCTTACAACAGTTCCAAACCTTCCAACTTCATGCCATTGCACAGGTGCAAGAGCGATAGTAGCCAAGGCGTTGTTTTTAACATGCAAGTCATACATCTCTCTAGTATTTATTTTAGCCCTTATATCTCCGGAGGGTATTATGTAATTAGCGGGTATATCTAAACTTCCTCTTATATCACTATTCCATCCCTCTAAAATACAACCAGCTGTATCAAGATTAACATTTCTTTCTACTTGATGATCCCAAAAATATTCAACAGAATTTCCATAATATTGCCTAAAATCTTCCGGCATATACATAAGCACCATTGCTGTGCGATCAATTTCACATTCACTTTTTATTGTATCTATAAGAGGTTGCATAAGAGGAATCATTCCTCCAAGAGGGAGAAGGGGTTTGGGAAAAGCGTTAGAATTGTAGATTCTTGTTCCGCTTATTTTTTGGGAAGATTTTTCACAAATTGTAATAGGTGCAAGCCTGCTGCCCAACCCTCCTGCTAAAACTACTAACATTGGTGGTTTTTTATAACCCGTAGAAACTTTCAATAAATTCACTCCTATATCAACCCCGATTAGGATAATCGGGGTTCACGTCAGAATCAATAACCAACAAATCGTCAAACATTTACTCGATGTATGAATAATCGGGGTCAATATATTATCGTATACTTTTTTCAAAGAATTCAACCAATATAAAAGATATAGCAATTTAATTTTAATCCCGATTAGGATAATCGGGGTTAAGAAGAAGATTGTTTTTTTATTTGATTTTCCGCACTTTCAATTAACCGGTTAAGGTTAGCATCTGATCGGCTTACAATTTCTACGATTTTTTTTGCCATGTTAAGTATTTTTTCCCCGCTTTCAGCATAACCCTTTTCATTCATAACAACGGCTATCCCGCATAAAGAAGAGACCTTGTTGCTGATAATTTCAATTTTTAATGCTGCTCTTAACGCGTCATTAAACAAATCTGATTCAGCCATTTGTATGATTATCTCTTCTTCAAAATCAGCTTTCAGATAATTGACATTGCATGACCTTGCCAGCTTCAAAGCTTTGTTAAATAATATATGCGCAGATTGGCCCTCTGCCTTTGAAGCTAAATAGGTAAAAGCTTTGATTTTCTGCGGTAACGCGCCATCATCCATTTTTATGGCAATTTTAAGACTCTCATTAAAACGGAACGCGTTTGAAAGTTCCTGTACAAGGATAAACTGGAATTCAAATTTATCAAGTGAGCCTCCAGAAATAAATGTCATATCATGAACAGAAAGATTGGTCTTTGCCATTTCTCCTGCTATTAAATGCAGACAATTACTGATCAGTTCCTCATGATTTTTTATTTTCTGATCTTTTAAAACTCCAGCAAATATTTTTTCAGAGTCAGAAAGAGGACCCGGGACGGCTTTCAGCGCGAAGCTAAAGGCTTTTATAGCGTTTTGTCTTCTTTTTGCAGCAGATTCTTTAAGCGCCAGTTTACAGTAATCTTCAACTTTTTCTGCCTGGGTCTTTCCTGATTTTTTGATTTTATCAAGCTCTGAATCAAAGGCTAAAGAAGAATTATTCTCAACATCTTTTGATCTGAATATCTTGCCAAAAAAACCTGAGTCTTCAATGACTGATATCCTATTCATAAAACTGATTCCTTTTTACATTATTATTTGCTAGCAACTTAGCATTAACTATAGAATCTATTATTGCTTCTGTTGTAGGCCAGATAAAATTTTCAAAAATAGAAGGGCCTGCGCACAAAAGCTCAAGATGGGTAGCAGGATCAATAACAATATAGTTTATAGCGTCTAAGTTATCTAATATATAGTTCGTACTTGGAGGCAAACTTCTATCAACGTTTATAAAAGAAGTTTTATCTCTTATGCTTTGCGGCTGAGGCATTTGGTATGCCAAAGCTCCAAAAAATGAACCTAAAGGATCGCGCGTCCCCATAAAATTTACATTCAGCATCCCAGGCCAAAAAGGTTGAGGCTTATTTAAATAACTAAAATGGCCACGATACGCACCTAACCTGAAAAATCTTAGCTGGTTTCTGGACCAGGGGGCTACAGCATGCTCAAAAAATTCATCTATTAACTCTGAGGGCAGAGTTTCACAAGAAAAAGCGCCAAGATTTAAAGGGTTATTTGTAAGTGGTTTTTGTATGCCAAGTTTTTTTACTAAAGGGCCTAATCCGGGATAGTCAAAATAATCTAATCCTATCTTTTCTAACAATGGCTCGCCAAGAGAGAGAAGCATCATAAGTCCGTCAACCATTGGAAATGGAGTTCCAAAAGAGAGCCTTGTCGCAAACAATTTCTTTAATCTGGGATCTTTTTTTATTATATCAGAATAAATCGAAAGATGTATTTCCAGGTTTGTAACTCCCATGCTGTGATCCATAAATATAACGGGATTTTCATCTAAATTGTTTGCCAATGCCCAATCTGCAAAAGAGGGATAAAATCTCCTTGCCAAAACTTCCGATTCATTAATGTTGCTTAAGGGATAATTTTGATTTGAATCGATCCATGGCTGATCGATTGTGTACACAGTAGCGCTTTTATCTAGCAGCCGTTGCAGTACAGGGGTTTTTCCTATGCTTGTACCCATAAGTCCGGTAGCCCATCTAATTCCTAGCCCTGGTCCCCATATTATACTCGCATTTTTCCAATCATCCGATTTAGGCTTTGATCCTTTGGTTAATTTTGTAAGATTAAACGGCTGGCCTTCTGATGTTTGTAACTCTATGTTTTTAGAAACGATATCATCTGCCTTTTTTAAAGGTTTCCTACTATAAAAATCCGTTGGCATTTCATCATATCCGCAACTTAAAAAAGGGCTTCTTTTTATTATTGCTTCACCAAGCTTATTACAAAGAGTTGCAAACAAAAGCATTGCAGGATCATACGGAGGTATATAAGTCCTAATTTTGTCATTTGGCCCAATGAGCCCTGTCTTAAGTTTTCCAGAAGCTGCCCATTTATACGCTTGCATTGGTGTTACTCGTTTATAATCTATAGTATTTGTTGACATAAAAAACTCCTTTATTATTTTTATTTGACTCCGATTTGTCATCAGAGTTTACCCCGATTATCCTTCCTACTCGGGGCGAATAATCGGGGTTTATGCACTATCGCAACATAATATATAAAAATTTCACTTTTTTTATGATATTATTATAAAACTTTAAAAAATTTACACAGACCCTTCAGATGTAAAAAATCAGAAAAAAAGTTTGAAAGGAGGCAGGGTGTTGATCTTGTGAAAAAAATGAACAAACTAACAAAAGTCCTATTATTAATAATCTTAGCAATAGCTATTTTAACGGGTTCTTACCTTGTTTTTGTGCGACACAACATAGAATCATCTAGCAAAACAGTTGAGCTTGTAATGGATTATGATGATTTAATGGTTTTGTCTTCAATTAAAAATGAGGAGCATAAAACAGTTTCACTCGATAACCTTTTAACAGAAATAAAAAAAAGAGGGATTATATCCATAGGGATAAAAGAGGAGACTTTGCCCCAGGCAAACATAAACGGAGAAATTTATTATGTAACAGGACAAGGCTTGAAAAACAATCCTACCGAAAGCCCTAAAATCTCAAAACTTGTGAAAGAAAGAAAAGTTGAAAAAGAACAAACTTTTTTAATTGCTAAAAACGCTGGTATTTTAAATAGGATAGCGGACAATATTTCGACAATAACCGATTCAGGAGTGGGGAAGATTGTTTCAAAAAATACCCTGCTTCTTAACCAGAAAGAGGCAGCTCTTGATGAGGTCGGGATAGGATTTTCAGAAACCCTGGAAAAAGAAATAAAGGAAAAAGGTTTTAGAATTATCCCGAGGATATGGAATGACTCAAGGTACACAAACAACAGAATTATTCATAAAGTAAATTTGCTTAAGAAATTTGATACCATAATATTTGACGGAGAAGATATCGCGGGAGCCCCTGATTGCATCGTTTCTTTGTCAAAAGCTTTAAAAGCAAATAACATAAAATATGGAAATATAGAAATAATAAAACAAGAGGGTGATACAAAGCTAAAAAAGCTGATGGGGTTAGATATTGTTCGCGTTCATAGCATTCCGAAAAATGAGATAAAAAAATTAACAAGTGAAGAAGCGGTAGACAGGATGGTTAGAGCTGTTAAAGAAAGAGGGGTTAGACTCCTTTATCTTAGACCTTTTTTTCCTCCCGAGCTTAAAGCTGCTGATCCTGTTTTGTATAATCTTAATTATATATCTTACATAAACAATAAGATAAAAACCTCAGGTTTTAATATAGGGAGAGCATCAGCGCCTGTAAATTTTGAACCTTCGGGATGGCAAATTATTTTACTTGGGGTAGGGGTGATAATTGGATTTTTATTTTTATTGAATTATTTTATTTGTATTTCAGGTTGGCTAGCTTGGATTATTTTGATAATATCAGTTGGTTTAATGCCGATAATCGGAATGAAATTGGGAGATTTTATTTTAGTAAAAATTTTAGCTCTTTTGTCTGCGATAGTATTTCCATCATATGCGGTGATATCTCAATTTTCAAGAGATCAAAGACCAATCGATCAACGATGGGGAAAAACTTTATTGGATATTCTTCTTATTTTTTTAAATGTCATTATATGCACAGTTTTAGGCATTATTCTAATACTTGGCCTTTTGTCGAATACTGTTTTTATGATGGGATCACAAGTGTTTATGGGGATAAAAATTGCCCTTGTACTTCCAGTTTTAATAACAGCGGTTTATTTCTTTTTCAAAACAGAAAATGGTTTTGACATAAAAGCCTCTAAAGAAAGAATTTTCAACATATTCAAGGCTTCCATTCCTATCTGGATCATTTTATTGGGACTTACATCTCTTGGGGTGTTATTTATCTTTATAGCAAGATCAGGGAACTTTACGCTTCCTGTCCCGCATGCGGAAAAAGTTTTTCGTCTTTTCATGGAAAAAGCGCTTGTTATAAGGCCTCGAACGAAAGAATTTTTGATTGGTTATCCTTTTTTAATTGTTTCTGCATTTTTATTTTTAAAAGGAAAAACAAAATGGCTTCCAATCCTTTTGCCAATTGGGATAATTGGCCCTGTATCTTTTTTGAATACTTACTGTCACATTCATACTCCTGTTATAGTATCTGTTGTAAGGTCTTTTAATGGAATAATTTTGGGGCTTGTGATAGGATTAAGTGCCGTTATCGTTTTAATAAAAAGCCGAAAGGTTTAAAACATTATGAAACTAGCAATATCTGGTTATTATGGATATGGAAATGCAGGGGATGAAGCGATTTTGGCCGCAATAAAACAGGGCTTTAAGAATCATCAAATTTCTGTTCTTGATGCTCATAATCGTCTTAATTTAAAAGCTATTTCAAATTCAGATGTATTAATAAGCGGCGGTGGGGGGCTTCTTCAGGACGCAACCAGCACTCGCAGCCTTCTTTATTATACAAGTTTAATATGGGCAGCAAAAGTGTTTTTTGGGAAAAAAGTAATTGTTTTCGCGCAAAGCATAGGGCCTATTAAGAAAAAAGTAAATATTAAATTAATAAAATCAACTTTAAACTTGGCAGATATTATCACGTTGAGAGACAAAAACTCTTATGACTTTGTAAAATCCTTAAAACTGAAAAGACCTAAAATTATAATGACGGCTGATCCGACTTTTATTTTTGACAAAGAAGAAGCAAACAACATAAAAAAGAATACAAAAATTACAAAACAAAAGAATAAAACAAAAAAACAAAAAACTTCTCTAACCATAGCCATATGTCCAAGAAGATTTAAAGATATGCCCTCAAATTTTGAACAAAAATTTGCTGATATATGTGATAATTTAGTAAAAAAATTAAAAGCTAAAATAATTTTCATCCCGTTTCATCAGAGAGATGATATCCATTCATGTGTAAATATAATGCACAAAATGAAACAAAAGTCCGAACTAAAGGGAGATCATGATAATTTTGAAGGAATAATGAAAATAATTTCTCAGGTGGATCTTGTTATAGGCACACGATTACACTCTCTAATTTTTGCGACAAATCATCTTGTTCCTGCGATAGGGATAACCTATGATCCGAAAGTCTCTTCTTTTATGGAAGAAGCCAATCTTCCTGCCATAAAACCTAACAATCTTGATGATTTAACGAAAATTGTTATAGAAACGTTGCAAAAAAAAGAAAAAATCAAGAATAATATCAAAAGGATAAAAAAAGAGTTTCGTGAAAAAGCTTTAAAGAATTTTGATATTTTAAAAGGAGTTAATAGATGAATTTAACTATCCTGCTTATAGTTGTGGGGCAACTTTTTGCAATCACCGACGCGATAGGAAATCTGCCTATTTTTTACAGCATAACAAAAGATTTGGATAAAAAAGAGAGGCACGAAGCCTTTTTAACCGCCGCGATCTTTTCATTTGCATTGCTTATAATATTTATGTTTTTAGGCAACTTTATATTAACTTTGTTTGGGATTCAAATGTCTGATTTTAAGATAGCGGGCGGGTTATTGATTTTGGTTATAGCAATTATTATCTTAGTTAGAGGGTCACTGTTTCAGGCAAAAGAAAAAATCGAAGTTGGAGTTGTTCCTTTGGGTTGTCCATTATTGACTGGCCCTGGCGCTATTACGACAGCTATGGTGGCATTGGCAACTTACGGAACTCCGATTGCTTTAACTGCTGTCACAATAAATTTTATGCTTTCTGTTTTGGTTTTGTCTTTTGGCGAAAGAATTTTTAAAACTCTTGGGGAAAATGGAGCTATGATTATAGGAAGAATTATGACTATTATCCTTGCTGCTATCGCGATAAGTTTTATACATTCAGGCATTGGAATGTGGATTGCTGAATTTTCAGGACTGTAAAAAGGATATAATACCCCTTAAATGATAACCCTGGCAAACATTAAAATAGACAATGTAACACTGTGGGAATCCTTACAAAAGCTTGAAGAATTCATCGTCTCGGGAAAGCCTCATTTAATTGTCACCCCAAATCCGGAAATGATAGTTGCGGCCCAAACAGACAAAGAGCTTTTTGATATATTAAACGGAGCTGATTTACGTTTGCCTGACGGTATCTCAATGGTTGTCGTAAGCAGAATTAAAAAAGTCCCATTAAAAGAGCGTGTTACTGGAATAGATTTTCTTCTGTCCTCGTGCAGGCTTGCGGCTGAAAAAGGATGGAGGGTTTTCCTTTTAGGTGGCACAGAACTTTCAGTCTCCATGGCCTCTCAAAATTTAAAGAGACAATTTCCCGCATTAAATATTGCGGGTATACATGATGGTTATTTTGATAATGATGATGAAATCCTTTCTCGGATAAAAGAATCAAAATCAGATATTATATTTGCGGGTTTGGGGGCGGGGAAACAGGAAAAATGGCTCTGCAAAAATTTAGATAAGTTAGGAGTAAAAGTTGCAGTTGGGGTGGGGGGGAGTTTTGATGTTATTTCAGGAATTAAAAAAAGGGCACCTAAATGGGTTCAAAAACTTTACATAGAGTGGCTTTACAGGTTAATTACAGAACCTTATAGGATAAAGAGACAGGTAGCTCTGCCGAATTTTTTATATTTGACACTTATTAAATATCACTAGATAATCTTGAATTTTCTACCAGAGCTTCAAGGCTTTTAAGTTCTGGGTTAAAGGGATATACCTCTCTTATATATCTTATAACCTTTTTTATTTTGCCAACTCTTATTGCTTCTCTAATAAGGTTATCTACTCTTGTTCTTCCATTTTCTGAAATATCAATATCTATTCCTATTATTAATGAAATTGCCTCTATATCCATAACATTTCCAAAAATCGATGATAACGAAGAAGACAAGGAAACATTTTGTATTATTTTCATTTCATCTGCGTTAAAACAATAATAAGGATCCCCTTTTGGTTCCATTTCTCCCCAGGAATAAATAATCTCTTTATTTTGTTTTACAAAGGTTATAATGTCTTGCAATTCTCTATTATTAGAATAGTCTTTTAGGATATTTTCCAGAAAAGATAAAAGCTTTTTCTCTTTTAGGGCTAATTTTAGTATTCTTGAAGCGGTTAAAAGAGGTGGACTTGTGAAATAATCTTTTGAAGGTTCATTTATATAAGAAGCTTTTGCCTTATTAATTAATGAGGTACAGGAATTATCACAAAATTTTAGGACAATCTTTAATATTGTATTCATTGTTATCTCTCTAGGTAATAACTTTTGATCTGAAGGTTGAGGACGTTCGATAGCTCCACTGCTTCCTTTTTTAGGCTTATCAACTTTAGGCTTAGCAGGGGCAAGGCTTCTTAATAGTTGTTGTACAGGATGATCATCACTTTTTATATCTCCGGTTGAAATGACTCTCTTAAGAGCCGATCTAGTAAATGGAAATCCATACTCTTTCATTTCCTCATATAAACTGTCAAATTTTGCTTGATCGTTTACATCTAAAGTATTAATAGCCTTTAGTAGATTGGTTATCGGCTTTTTTGCGGAAATAACATCTAAATTAAAAGAGACTACTTTTCTTGAAAACATTCTATGTATCCCCTCAAATAATGGTATTTTATAGTTCTATTATCTGTATCTAAAACTTTGTACCTGTCTTGATAAATCTGCTAACTTTTGATTGTCAGGATTTTCTTTTACTGCCTCTATAAGTAAATTTGGCAATTTATCTTGGTTCCACGCTTCTTCTGCAAACTTTGCTGCAACTTCCATAGGAGCTTGGTTTACGTTAAAGTTTAAAGTAAGTCCGATCTTTGCTGCTAGTTGCCTAACCGTATTTTCATTTCCAAAGATATTAGGAAATTCTATCATTATAATATTTATTGCCTCATTTGCTCTTAAGATTCTAAGGCAACTTTCATAAAACGTTTGTCCTATAACATTTGACCGATTCAAATCACTTTCAGTAAGAATCCCGTGGTCTAGGAGATAATTTCTCAAGTCTTGCCTGTAAGGGAGTAAAAAAACTGCGGTGTATCTGAGCGCGACAATCAGGTCATTTTCTAATTTAGTTATTACATCGTTAGCTATAACTTCTTTTGATACATCACTTTCTATCCTGCCAAGGAGATGTGGAGCTAATCTTCTAAAAATTGCGTTGAAATAAATTTCATCGCTAAATATATCCATAAATTTTTTTCTTATTTCTATTCTAGTAGCTCTATCCCTTGTATCAAAAGGGAGTATTCTTCGGGGTTGAGAATCTGAAACTGAAGTCAAATCTTTAAATTGAGTATACAAACTATTTAAAACTGTGTTTCCCCGGTACATTTCTTTTAATCCTTCCAGTATTTTCAGTAATTTGCCTGATTGGATTGCCATTGTTGCAAATTGTTCGGCAATTTTCATCGGAGATGAATTAAAATTAATGAATGAGCTATTAATGTTATGAGCAAATAGCATTGTCTCTACATACTCTCTCTTTCCAAAAATATTACAAAGCTCTGTCATTATAATATTTATTGCCTCTTCTGTAGTTGATATTCTCAAACAATCTTCATAAAGGCACTTTCCTATATAGGTCTTCCTATCTAGTTCCTCAACAGTTAGAAGGCCATGGTCAACAACGTATCTTTTTAAATCCTCCCTATCAGGAGTCAAAAATATTGCTGCATACTTAAGTGCATCAGCCAATTTATCATTACCTTGCCTATTTAATTCTTCTATGATAGCTTTTGTGTTAATTTCAAAAGAATTAGTTTCTTTTTTTCTGTCCATAGAAGCAGGGGTAATTCTTCTTAAAATAGCATCATAAAATGTTGCATCGCCTAATATACCCATAAATTTCTGCCTGATATCTCTTTGTGTATCTCTATCCCTTGGATCAAAAGGAAGTATCCTTGTCGGTTGAGGAATTTTAGGTTTTGGGATTAACCTCTGAAGCATGCTTCTAAGTGGCGTTAAATCTCTTCCTTCAAGCATCCTATTAAAATAACTTCTAGTAAAAGGAAATCCAAATCTTTGGATCCTTACAAAAAAATTGTTGAGCGATGTAGAATCTGTAGTATCTAACTTATCAAGCTCTGATAACAAGATAGCGGCAGATTCTTTTTCCACAACTCTTTCTAAATTAAAAGAGACTACTTTTTTTAAAACCATCTTATCTCTCTTCTCCTTTTAATCCCTGGCTATGTTTTTACCCCGATTATCCTATAGGGGACTGTTGCGAAATGCAATTTGTCATCCCCGCGCCGTGCCTGCTGGCAGGCAGGAAAACGGGGATCTATCTTGTTTTCTGAAAAATGGATTCCCGTTTTCACGGGAATGACCATTTTGCAACAGACCCTATAGTTATTTATCGCGAAGAAATAGACATAATTTCATTTTTTCCCCTTTTTTCCCTTGGCAATAGAAATATGTAATGTTATAATTTGCAACAATGAACGAAGAAACAATCCTAAAGATTGAGCTTCCGGATTTTAGACCAATAAAAAGCGGTAAAGTTCGTGATATTTTTGATTTAGAAGATAACTTGTTATTTGTAACTTCTGATCGGATATCGGCGTTTGATTGCATAATGCCAAACGGCATCCCCGATAAAGGGAAAATACTTACTCAAATATCAGTTTTCTGGTTTAATTTTTTAAAAAACATTATTCCAAATCATGTTTTGACCTCAAATTTTGACGAATACCCTCAAAAATTAAAAAAATATGGCGTATTAAGAAAAAGATCAATGCTTGTTAAAAAATCGAAAGTTATCCCCGTGGAATGTGTTGTACGTGGTTATTTATCGGGATCCGGATGGAAAGAGTATCAAAAAAACCGTGCAATATGCGGAATTAAATTGCCAGTAGGTCTTAGAGAATCAGAGAAGTTATCGGAACCTATTTTTACTCCGACGACAAAAGAAGAAGAAGGTCATGATATATCGATTGATTTCAAAAAGGTTGTGGATCTAGTAGGAACAGATATTGCAACCCTTTTAAAGGAAAAATCGATAGAACTTTACACCACAGCAGTAAATTATGCTCTTTCAAAAGATATAATAATCGCGGATACAAAATTTGAATTTGGAATATTAAATAATCAGGTGATTTTAATAGATGAAGTTTTAACTCCCGATTCATCCCGTTTCTGGCCAAAAGACCAATATGAGCCTGGCAGATCACAACCAAGTTTTGATAAACAATTTTTAAGAGATTATTTAGAAACGTTAGATTGGAATAAAATGCCTCCAGCTCCTCAACTGCCCAAAGAGGTTATTTTAAAAACCAGAGACAAATATTTTGAGGCTTATAAAAAAATCACAGGTCAGGATAAATTGTAATCAAGGAGGTGATTTAGTCAGGAGTTTGTCGTTTGGTTTTGAATTCTTTATTTTATTGGGAGGAAAAAAATGGATATAGGAAAAGCTTTCAATGATGCATGGTCAATATATTCCAAAAATGCTATTACTATTATTTTGTCTTTTCTTGTAACGGCAATTTTAAGTATTATTACTATAGGTATTCTAGCCACTCCTCTTTTTACCGGATTTCAAATGTTGTTTGTAAAAGCCAAAAGGGGAGAAGCAGTAGAACTTAAGAATATTTTTGATCCTTTGAAGAATTTTTTAAATCTTATTATTGCCGGTTTAATAGTTTTTGTAATTGTTGTATTAATTTATATTATTCCCATGCTTTTTTATCGTTTTGGGCTAGATACATTGGGAAGAACAGTTAATTTGGTTGCCATGCTTGCACTAATTTATCTGTATGTAAGTATAATGTATGCTTTCTTAATGATTCAAGATAAAGGACTTGCTCCAAAAGAAGCTTTGTTCGCCAGTAAAGATTTAGTTGCTAAAAATAATTTCTGGATGCATCTTCTTTTTTTGGTTTTAGTTGGTATAGTTTATGTAATCCCAGTAATAATCCCAACTTTGGGTTTCATTCTTATGTTTTTAACAGGGTCTTATGCCTGTGGTGTTCTAGCTTGCGCTTACGAAAACGAGGCAAAGTAAGTTTTTGATATATCCCCACATCAAAAAACTTTTGGTGTGGGGGTTTATCATTTCAAAAGTTGTGTTATAATTTAATTCCTATGGTTGAAGAACGTCTCCCACCTCAAAATCTTCAGGCAGAACAATCAGTTATTGGTTCTATGCTTATTGATAAAAATGCAATTGTTAAAGCCGTTGAAATTTTACAACCGGACAGTTTTTATCGTGATGCACACCGTTATATCTTTGATGCTATACTCGATCTTTTTGATAAAGGTGAACCTGTGGATCTGGTAACCGTAACAGAGGCCCTTCGTAAAAATAATATACTGGATCAAGCAGGAGGAACTGTATACGTTGGAGATCTTTTAAACTCTGTGCCAACCGCCGCAAATGTTGAATATTATGCAAAAATTGTCGAGGAAAAAGCGACATTGCGTAGGCTAATTGATGCGGGAACTAAAATGGTGGGAGAGGCTTTTGAAGAACCGGAAAACGTAGATCAAATACTCGACAGGGCAGAGAATTCAGTATTTGAAATAGCCTTAAAAAGAGCAAAAGAGGGTTTCCATAAGCTGGACCAGATTTTAGCAAAAGTTCTTGATAAAATAGATCATTTATATGGAAAACAGGAGCATATAACAGGGATCCCAACAGGGTATTCAGATCTGGATAAAATGACTGCGGGTTTTCAAAATTCAGACCTTATAATTATAGCTGCCCGTCCTTCAGTAGGGAAAACAGCCTTTGCCCTCAATATGGCACAAAATATGGCTATAAAATTTAAAATTCCAGTTGCGGTTTTTTCGCTGGAAATGAGTAAAGAACAGTTGGCGCTGCGAATGTTATGTTCTGAAGCTGAGATTAATGCTCTTCAGCTTAAGACGGCAACGCTTCCTGATACAGGGTGGAAAAAACTGACTCGGGCGCTCTCCAAGCTATCAGAAGCTCATATTTTTATAGATGATACAGCCTCTTTGACTTCAATGGAAATGAGGGCAAAATGCAGGAGACTAAAATTAGAAAGAGGAATAGGATTGATTATCATTGATTACTTGCAACTTATGTCCGGGCGTGGAAAAACAGAAAACAGAGTTCAAGAAATATCTGAAATATCAAGATCTTTAAAAACATTGGCAAGAGAGATAGATGTTCCGGTAATAGCCTTGTCACAACTTTCCCGTGCTGTAGAACAAAGACCTGATAGAAGACCAAGGCTTTCAGATTTAAGAGAATCAGGAGAAATCGAACAAACAGCTGATCTTGTCATGTTTATACATAGAGAAGATTATTATAATCCGCAAGCGGAAAGAGGAAATATTGCGGAAATAATTATTTCAAAACAAAGAAATGGCCCTGTCGGTTCTGTTGAACTTGTTTTTAGAAAAGATATTGCCAAGTTTTGCAATAAAGAAAGTAGATATGAGGAAGTAGGGTGATCAAGGAAAAAAGTCTTTTGTTTGCCATCTTTATTTCTTGCTGCTTTAGTCTCTTTTTTTATTCTATTTCTTTGGCAGAAGATACAAATTTTACTATTAACGCCGCCACATTAGAGTATAGCCAAGATGGATCGAAACTTTCCGCTATTGGAAAAGTTGAGGTCTCTTATAAAGATATTAAAGCATATGGAGAAAGCTTTACGTATTATCTCAAAGACAGCCGTCTGTTTACAGGCGAGAAGTTCAAATTAGATTATCAGGGGATAAGTATTTTTGGAAAAGGCCTAGACATCAATATGCAAACCAAAACAGGAGAAGCCAGTGATGTTTCTATCCTTTATGACGGTGTTTATATATCAGGAAAACATATAAAACTCACACCACAAAAAATAGATTTTTTAAGCGCCAGTTTTACAACCTGTGATGAACGAGAAAAACATTACTATGTTTCCGCAAGCGAAATAATACTTGATACAAATGACGGCTGGATTATTGCTAATTGGGGGATATTTTATTTATTTAATATTCCCTCCATGATAGTTCCCATATATATTTACGATGCACAAGCGCCTGAAAGAGGAACAATAAATAAGATGCCTTATCCTCAAGTGGGATCAAATAACGATGATGGTTTTTTCATTTCACAAAGTATTCCATGGTATAAAAACCAATCTCTTAAAGGTGATTTTTCTTTGAGTTATTCCGAAAAAAAATCCTTTGGCGCGGGCTTTGGTCTGAACTATAAGATTGATTCCAATAATGAAGGTTTTTTTGATGTTTCCGCCAAAGTAAAAGATCATATAAGAGGAGCCTTTAATCATTACACATATTTTGGCCCGGAAGTAAAAAACAAAGAAGATATGTTTAAATTTGATATTTTAAAGAAATCCAAACAAAAACAATATATGCTTGAAACTAAAGTTTCTATGAATGAAAAAATAAATTATGAAACTGTAAGCATGTTGCCAAATCTCAAAATTGAAATGAAAAAAAACAGTATTGGGAACATTGATATTGATGGCAATATTTCCGGCGGAAATATTGCTGAAGAATCAAGTGGTGTCTCAGCTTTTAAGATGGGAGGAGAAGTAGGAGGAACAACAACCCTCTGGGAAAACTCCACTACAAAATTTAAACCCGGTTTATCAGTTGGAGGCTTTTTATATACTCAAGGTTCACATCGCGCAAAAACCTCTTTTGATTTGGGATTCTATTCTAAATGGTCGTCCAATTTTTCCTCAAAATTTATCTATAGTCACTATTTAACTTATTCCGGAGGTAGCCCTTATAATTTTGAAAATTATAATTTTTCTGTATCTGATAAATTAATATCCGGAATTATCTATAGAGGGGAAAAGATTCAGTTTGGGGTTGATTCCATTTATAATTTAACAAATATTTTACCTGAAGAGTTGGACTATATATTCGGCTTCAATTTTCACTGTTTTGCAATAATATTAAAATATAGAGCGACCAGACAGGAATTTAATTTTAATCTGGAATTTAGCTGAAGTAAGTATGGGAAAAGCGTTTTATGCGGATAACGCTTTTATAGAATTTTTTCGTCAGTTGACCCCGATTATTCATGGACGAACAGAATTCTAGTAGGCTGCTCAGAAAATCCTTAGGCATGAACCCCGATTCCCTAATCGGGGTGAATAATCGGGGTTGAAAGGGGTTAAACCATTTAAATTAAAAGGAGAAAAGAGATGTTTATAACATTCGAAGGTTGTGAAGGATCAGGAAAATCGACCCAGATTAAATTATTGGAAGATTATATTAAAAGTATTGGAAAGGAAGTAATAATTACAAAAGAACCCGGAGGCTCAAACCTTGGAGAAGAGATAAGAAAAATACTATTTAATTATGAGTCTGAAATTTTGGCGGAGATATTTATGTTTGCGGCAGATAGGGTAGAACATGTCGAAAAAGTCATTAAACCTGCTTTAGCAAATGGAAAAGTTGTACTGTGTGATAGGTATATTGATTCAACGCTGGCTTATCAGTTGGGAGGTAGAGGTTTGCCCGAAGATTTGGTAAGATATATTAATTGGATATCAAGCAGGGGGATAATTCCTGACTTAACAATTCTTTTAGATATTCCTGCGAAAAAAGGCCTTGAGCGTGCTAAAAAGCGCGGGGCTGTTAATCGTTTTGAAAATGAGATATTGGCTTTTCATGAACGTGTACGAGAAAAGTATGAGGAATTAGAGGAAAATGACCAGAAAAGAATAAAGAAAATAAATGCACAAATGCCCATAGAAGAGGTTGCAGAAAAAATAAAATTACTTGTTACAGAAATCATAAAATGAATAGCAATGAAATAAGAAAAAAATTTCTTGAATATTTTATAAATAAAGGACATGAAAATCTTCAGTCTGATTCTCTTATCCCTTCAGATCCTACGGTTCTTTTAACTCTTGCGGGAATGCTCCCATTTAAGCCTATATTTTTAGGCATAGAATCTGCTAAATATAAAAGGGTGACAACCGCGCAAAAATGCATACGCACAAATGATATCAATAATGTAGGGCTTACAACGCGCCACCACACTTTTTTTGAAATGCTCGGCAACTTTTCTTTTGGTGATTATTTTAAAAAAGAGGCAATAGAATTTGCATGGGATCTGCTAGTAAATATTTTTGGCATAGATAAAAACAATCTAGTCGTTGCTGTATACGAAAAAGATGATGAATCATACCAAATTTGGGAAAAAGATATCAAAATACCTAAAGATAAAATCTATAGACTAGATGAAGAAAATAATTTTTGGGCTGCAGGCCCTACAGGCCCCTGCGGACCTTGTTCGGAAATTTATTATGATTATGGCACAGGATGCAATAAAAAGGATTGTAATCCAGCCTGCGATTGTGAACGATTTCTGGAAATCTGGAATTTAGTTTTTATTCAATATGACCGCCAAAACGACAATAGTTTAAAAATACTCCCTAAAAAAAACATAGATACAGGAATGGGACTGGAACGCATTGCCAGGGTACTCCAAAATAAAAAAGATAATTTTGATACAGATATTTTTGCTCCGATATTTAAGAAGCTCCCAAATAAAAGTCTTTCTTCCAAAATAATAGCAGATCACACAAGAGCCATGACGCACCTCATATCGGATTTAATTTTACCTTCCAATGAAAGTCGAGGCTATGTATTAAGAAGGATTATTCGAAGAGCAGTCCTTCACGGGAGAAAACTTAACATAAAATCTCCTTTTTTGCCCGATCTTTGCAATGTTGTTATAGAACAGATGTCAGATGTTTATCCGATGTTAAAAACCCAAGCAAACCTGATAAAAAAAACAGTTGAAGCAGAAGAAGAAAGTTTTTGTCAAACATTGGAACATGGAATGCAGATGATTGAAGACTTATTTGTAAAATATGAATCGACAAAAAAACTTAACGGGGAAGATGTTTTTAAACTTCATGATACGTTTGGATTTCCTTTTGATATCACATTGGAGATTGCGGCTGAAAAAGGTTTTTCTGTCGACAAAGACGGATTTAACTTTCTAATGGAAAAACAAAAATCAAAAGCCAGAGCTTCACATGAAAAATGGCAGGAACATCTTTTAATGTTAAAAGCTGTATATAAAGAAAAATATGGTAAAACAAAGTTTTTGGGTTACGATAAGCTTAAAACCGACGCAAAAATTCTATCTATTATTCCTGAAGATAATATTATTGTTTTGGATAAAACACCTTTTTATCCTGAGGGTGGGGGACAAATTGGGGATACCGGAATAATACAAAATCAAATAGTTGTAAATACCTATGGTGAAATCGGGGGCATAATATTCCATAAAATGCAAAGCATTGAAAATTTAAAAGAAGGCATGACGGTTTACGTTTGTGTAGATAGCGGAAAACGCCAAAGCACAACAGTTCACCATACAGCTACACATCTTCTTCATTTTGCTTTGCGACAAGTCCTTGGAGAAGAAGTTAAACAAGCAGGATCTTATGTAGGACCGAATTATTTACGGTTTGATTTTACTTTTGGACGCGCTCTTGCTGCTTCTGAAATTGAAGAAGTGGAATTGATCGTAAATGAAAAGATAAAAAAGAAATTTGCAGTTGTCAAAGCTGAAACATCTTATAAAAAAGCCTGTGAGATGGGAGCAATGGCCCTTTTTTCAGAAAAGTATGGAGATAAAGTAAGAGTTGTTGAAATAAAAGATGTAAGCTGTGAGCTTTGCGGAGGTTGCCATGTAAAAAATGTCTCTGAAGTGGGCTTATTTAAAATAATAAAAGAAGAAGCTTTGCAGTCCGGGGTTAGAAGAATTGAAGCAGTAGCGGGGGAAACTTCAAAAGTTTTCATAATTTATAAAAGTAAAAGCATGAAAGATCAAATAGATAAACTTATGAGACAGCATCTTTTACTCCAAGCAAAGAAAGATTTTATGGGTGGAGGTAAGTTTTTAGAAGCTTCTGTTTTTGATGTGGAACAAACAGAAATAGATAGCCTTATCAAAGCGGTAAATGAGAAAGACGTATACAAAGTCAATAAATTCTTGGAACATCTTGAAGGCCGTCTTGGCTGGCTCAAAGATAGAAGTAAAAATCTAAAAAAAGAGATAGAAGATCTTGAGGCAAAAAAAGCTCTAAAAGAGGCAGGACTGCTCCTGTCAAATACTATAAAGATAAATGACGTTAATTTTTTATCTGCCAAACTGTGCGAGATTCCTATGAACAACTTAAGGATAATAGGTGATGAACTTATAAACTCCTTAAAATCAGGGATAATTGTTTTATCTTCTACTGTTGAAAATAAGGTTTTATTTCTTGTTATGATTTCCGATGATCTTGTGCAAAAAGGTTTTAACGCAGGTAAAATAGTCAAGATCTTATCCTTGACTTGTGGTGGTGGTGGTGGCGGAAAATCAAATAAAGCAGAAGCGGGAGGAAAAGATATTTCTAAAATCGACAAAGCAATCGAAAATGTTGTGCAAATTATAAGTCAAAATCAATAAAATGAGAATTTTAGGCATTGACTTTGGGACAAAGAGAATCGGAATTGCTGTGAGTGATCCATTAGGCTTTACAGCTCAGGGGATTAGCACATTAGAAAAAGGCAAAACCTTTAGAAATGATATTGAAAACCTCAAAGAAATTATTGAAAAATATGAAGGAATAAGAGAGATTGTAGTTGGGTTGCCAAAGAAAATGTCGGGAGAAATTGGGATTGCAGCGCAAGAAGTCTTAAAATTTGTCGAAGCGCTGAAAAAATATTTCAATAATATTGAAATAAAAACGTGGGATGAAAGACTAACTTCAGCTGAAGCGAACAAATTTTTTGCGGGAGCAAATATTTCAGAAAAGAAACGGCGCAAGATTATTGATAAAACAGCGGCTGTTTTAATATTGCAGGGATATTTGGATAGTATAAGAATCGAAAATCACAATAATTTATAAACCGGTCAATATTTCAAGAAATATGAAAAGAACTTTATTGATAATAGCAATAATTTTTATTATATTTGTGAGTTTTAGCCTAATATCGTTATTTCTACAAACCGGTAAAAACTCCAAAACTTTAATCATTGAAATTAAACAGGGGACATCAGCAACTACTATATCAGACATGCTTGCAAAGAGCCAAATTATAAGAAGTAAAACAGGATTCAAAATTGGGCTAAAACTCCTTTTAATGCAAGAAAAAATAAAAGCAGGAAACTATGAGTTTAAACCCAATACAGCTTTGATAGAAATTTTACTAAAGTTAAGAAATGGAAAAACCATAGAGAAAAGACCTCTTAGGGTTACGTTTCCCGAAGGGACATCAATTTATAAAATGGGATCTATCTTGGAAAAGATGGGGGTTTCAAACTTCCAGGATTTCAGGGAATTGACATATACTAATCTCACAAAAAATGAGCAAGAAAATTTTTTCTTTTTGAGGCTTGTTGATTCTTATTCACTTGAAGGTTTTTTATTCCCTGATACTTATATATTTGATTCAAAGATAAACACAAATGATTTGGCAAGATTAATGCTTAAGAGATTTAGTGAAATTATATGGACTTATTGGGAAGAGAACAAAAAAGATGCAAAGTTGTCTTTTTACAAAACTTTAATATTGGCATCAATAATAGAAAAAGAAGCCGCGCTGGAAAGAGAAAAACCGATAATAGCTTCTGTTTTTTATAACAGACTGGAAAAAAAGATGCCTTTAGCCGCAGATCCTACAATCAAATATGCTCTTGAGCAACCGACAAAAAAGGTATATACAAGCCAATTAAGAATAAATTCACCTTATAATACTTATAAAAATAAAGAATTGCCCCCAACTCCGATTTGTAATCCAGGATTAGAATCTTTTCAAGCTGCTATTCATCCCAAAAATACAAATTATCTCTTTTTTGTTGCCCAAAAAGATGGATCTCATATCTTCTCAACTTCTTGGAAAGAACATCAAAAAGCCCGACATAAAGTTAACCCTGATTATTCAAGGTAAAACCAGAAACTAACCTCGATTATGATAATCGGGTTAGTTAATATGCAGTAAAGCATAAAAAAAATTGTGTTATAATGTTTTATTGTTATTATGATAAAAAAAGATGATAAACCTCCTAAAATTGTAATTGTTGGAGCAGGGCCTGTTGGTTGCTATTTGGGACAAATGTTAAAACATTATGGATTTAACCCTCTTTTACTTGAGGAACATTCTGAAGTTGGGCGTCCTGTTTCATGTGCCGGAATTGTTGGGAAAGATGTTTTTTCAGATACCATTATCCCTGTTCCCAAAAAATCCATTTTGAACAAAATTGACGGTGCAAAAGTCGTTTTTAATGGTTCTGCTTTTCTTTTAAAAAGACCTTCGGTTGCTTATATTATCGACAGGGCTGAATTTGATAAGAGCCTAAGCGAAGGATTAGACATAGAATTTAACACTAAGGCAGAAAAAATAGAAAAAGTGGGAGCAGGTTACAATGTTATAACTACTAACGGAGAGTATTATGCAGACATTTTAGTAGGCGCTGACGGTCCATATTCCAGAGTCCGTAAACTTTTAAGACTAAATGAAAACATAAAACTATATAAAGGTTTGCAATACAGGATCAGAAAAGAAATTCCGGATAAAGATCGTGTTGAAGTAAGTTACATAAAACCTTTTTCTCTGTTTACGTGGTTAATTCCGGAAGGAAACGACATTGTCAGAATAGGCACTATATCTGATAATCCCATACATGAGATAGAAAGTTTTATGGCTGATCGTAACATAAAAGGTGAAATAGTTGAAAAGAACGCGGGGCCTGTTCCTATAGGAACATGTGACTTAGTTAAAGAGAATGCCGCCTTAGTAGGAGATGCCGCGTGTCAGGTAAAACCAATAACTGCAGGCGGTATTTTTTATGGCATAAAGTCAGCCGAAATATTGGCTAGGGCCATTAAAAATGAAGATCTAAAAGCCTATGCACGTGAGTGGGAAGAAGAATTTGGAAAGGAAATAAGATTGTGTTTGCTTATGCGATATACGATGGAAAACATTGATAAAGAGGTATTGAAAAAAGTATTTGAATATGTGAAAGATAATGCGCAATTAATTGAAAATATGGGTGATTTTGAGAATCATTCATCTGTTTTATGGAGTCTGATAACAAACCCAAGGACATATCCCACAATTGGATCAGTATTTATGGGAGTTTTAAAAAAGCCCAAAATACTTATGAGATTTTTAAAAAGAAAGTGAAATCCTAGTCCCTTTTTGCCGAAGCTGCTATTAAGGGAGGGAGCAATGGTTTTTGTTACTTTATTAGTTCCTGGATTAAGATCTTTTCTTAAAGAAAAAACTTTAAGGAAAGATAACGGATTAGTAACTTTAGTCCCTGATGGTGGCTGGGCAAGGAAGAAAGTTGTGCAGCCTTCACCACATGCAATACCCCTAACAGCTAAATCTTCTACAACATTGACCCCTCCTTCTTCCAGGTTATATCGAGAAGCTCTGGCTTTTTTTATAACAGAAGAATATGATCATGCAATTGTTGCTTTCTTAAAAGTCTTGAAAATACAACCTTATCATGTGGATGCTCTTTTTGGTTTAGGAAGAGCTTATTTGAGTAAAGGAGAAAAAGAAAAAGCCGTAAATACAGCCCATAAGTTAGCAGACGCGGCGGAAGCATTATATTCATTAGGAAACAAAGAAGAAGCATTTAGATCTCTGAGCTTGGCAAATGATATTCTTCCAGAAGATGATATTTTTATCCTTTATTCGTCAGCTTTAATTTATGAAAAATGTGACAACATGGAAAAAGCATCTGAAAAGCATTATAAAATTGGAGTAATCTTTTACAAACAAGCGTTGTCTACAAATTCATTAAGATTACTAAGAAGAGCCATGAGAGCATTTTTAAAGGCCAAGGAATTATCACCTAGTTTTGATCTTCATGAAAGAAAAGAAATTGATTTAGAATATTTACTTGAAAAATGGGCTATTATACAAAAATTAAAAGAAGAAAACCTTGAAGAAGCATTAGCATTATTAAATAAGATGCTCTTGAAATATCACGCACAGTCTATTGATGAAAATGAGTCAAAAGGAATAATCTTAGCGGAGGATGATTTTTCAGAAAAAAAAGATTTAACAAACTCATATCTTTTGAGCGGGACAATCTTTGCTTGTTTAGCCTTAAGAATTTATGAAGGATGTAAGTTAGATGAGAATCACGAATTTACAGCTTTATTTAACAGATCTATCCGCTTTTTTGATAAAGCTTTAGAAGTAAATCCATCGCTTTCTCATGAGCAATTTTTATTAAACGAACCTACAATTCATGAATGGACAGACAAAAAATCCGTAAAGTTTTTTACGGATTTTACATTTGCTTTAAAGTTTTTAATCGATTTAGGATATAGAAGTTTTGCTACATATGTTTTATTGGCTGAGGCTTATAACAGGCAAAATACAGCTTTGTATTCTATTGCAAAAGAAAGGCTTGCAGAACAATATATGATAAAAGGTGATATAGAAAGCCTTTTTGCGGCAGCAGACATTTTTTACAGTCTTGAGAAAGATAACGAATTGATCGATTCTATGGTAAAAGCTGCAAATTTATCATTGTTGCGAGGTGTTGATTCAACATTTGATCAAAGGCTTTTTTATTACTTGAGTACCATACTTAGGCAAAGAGAAAAGCATGAAATCCTCGAAGTAAAAACGGATGCGGAAAAAGAGGGAAAAGCCGAGGATGATGAAATTGATGCAGAAGCGTTAATATATGATACAGATATAACCCCAACTGAGTTAGGCACTTTTGATGATACTACAATAGTTTTAGGCGATGGGGAGGAAGAGGAGGCACAAGAGGCTGAAGATGACCTTAACCCAAATCCAGATGGAGATTCAGATTATCGCGCAGAAGAATTAAAGAACTCCGGGCCAGAAGATGAGGGTTTTAATCCAACTTCAAGGAATTTACGCAGACAACGAGATGATCTGTAATATATAATATTGAACCAAGCTTGCTAGAGTGATAGAATTTATTAATAATGAAATCAGACATTGAAATAGCCCAGGAATCAAAAATAGAATTAATAGATAGAATTGCCAAAAGAGCAGGGTTTAAAAATGAAGAGATAGAAAATTACGGCAAATATAAGGCAAAAATAAATTTATCCGCGTTAAAAAGACTTCAAAACAAAAAAGATGGAAAGTTAATTCTTGTAACTACTATTACACCAACTCCTCAAGGAGAAGGGAAAACAACAACTGTAATCGGTTTAGCCCAGGGGCTAAAAAAAATCAAGAAAAAAACATTTATTTGTATTCGTGAACCTTCACTTGGGCCTGTTATGGGGATGAAAGGGGGCGCGGCAGGGGGAGGATATTCACAAGTTTTACCGATGGAAGAAATCAACCTTCATTTTACAGGAGATATACACAATGTAACAGCAGCTCACAACCTTTTAACCGCCATGATTTATAATCACATTTATCAAGGGAACGACTTAATGCTAGATGAAAACAGAATTGTCTGGAATCGTGTTATGGACATGAATGATCGTGCACTCCGTGGAAGTTTTTCAATTACAGCCTCTTCTGAAATCATGGCGATAATGTGCCTTTCTGAAAATTTAACTGACATGAAAAACAGGTTGGCTCAAATTGTAATAGGGTATAAAAAAAATGGGGAGGTCGCCTTAGTCTACGAACTTAAGGCTCAAGGAGCTATGGCTTTGTTGCTAAAAGATGCTTTAAAACCTAATATTGTGCAAAGTATTGAAGGTATCCCTGCTTTTGTTCATGGGGGCCCTTTTGCAAATATTGCCCATGGCTGTAATGCTATGACAGCAACAAAACTTGCGCTAAAATCTGCTGATTATGTAGTTACAGAAGCCGGCTTTGGTTCGGAGTTGGGAGCAGAAAAGTTTTTTGACATTAAGTGCCGCCAAGGAGGATTAAAGCCAAACGCGGTTGTTTTAGTTGTAACATATCAAGCCTATATTGTCCACGGAATTGAAAATATAAAAAAACATGTTGAAACTTTGAGGCTTTTTAATCTTCCTTTTCTTATTGCAATCAACAAAAAAGAGAATGATTCCGATGAAATTTTAGATGAATTAAAAGGCCGTTGTGAAAAATTGGGAGTTGATGTGGTTATATCTGATGTGTGGAATAGGGGTGGGGAAGGGGGAATAACTCTGGCAAAGGCTGTTCTTAATGCCTGTGAAAGAAAGTCTGAATTAAGGTATTTATATGGACTAGAAGAGTCCATAGATAAAAAAATAGAGCATATTGCACAAAAGGCTTACGGCGCAGATGGCGCTATTTTTTCGGATAAAGCCAAAGATGACCTTAAATTTCTAGAAAAATCAGGATATTCTAATTTGCCTGTTTGCATAGCCAAAACACAAAACTCTTTAAGTGACGATCCAAAACTGTGCGGACGCCCCTGTAATTATAAAATAGTAGTCAGAGAATTATCTCCCTCTGCTGGGGCTGGTTTTATTGTCGCATATTGTGGAAATATAATGACAATGCCCGGACTTCCAAAGCATCCTGCGGCTGAAAAGATGGATATAACAGAAGAGGGCGATATTATAGGATTATTCTGACTTATAATCTTCCTACATGAAATAGTGTGAAAATTCAAGATGATTTCATTGTGTTATTGATATATAATTTAATTAATGATTAACAAAAAACGGATAGAAAAAGCTGTGAAGGAAATTTTGCTTGCCATTGGAGAGGATGTAAACCGTGAAGGGATAAAAGAGACTCCTAAGCGAGTTGCACAAATGTATTCTGAAATTTTTTCGGGCATTCAAGAAGATCCTTCCAAGCATTTAAAAATTTTCAAGCAAGGACAGCATGAAGAGATGATTATTGTAAAAGATATTCCGTTTTACTCTATTTGTGAACATCATTTTGTCCCATTTGTAGGAAAAGCTCATGTTGTTTATATCCCCAGAAAAGGAAACGTTACAGGATTGTCAAAACTTGTTAGAGTAATAGAAGGTTATGCAAAACGTCCCCAAGTTCAGGAAAATCTCACAAGCCAAATAGCGGATACTTTGATGCAAAAGTTAATGCCTCAGGGTGTCCTTGTCATAATAGAAGCGGAACATCTTTGTATGTCAATGAGAGGGGTAAAAAAACCGGGATCAATAACCGTTACTTCCGCAGTAAGGGGAATATTTAGAAAAAATTCCACCACAAAAGCAGAAGCATTGGCGCTTATTAATAAATAAGGATACAAATAAGATGAAAATAAAAGTATTTTTTTTTGTATTATCTTGTTTTTTCTCTGTTTTGTTTTCTTTTGCTTACGCTGACGATCTTTCTTATGAAAATAAACAGACAGAAAAGTTTTTTGATAAAAGGATAAGACGATATGTTGATGTTGCAAAAGGGGAGTTATTGGTAAAATACAAGGATTTAATTTCTATACAATCCATTAATACTTTTAATTCTCAAAATAACCTAAAAATTGTTAGAACACTTTCCAATAAAAAAATAAAACTCTTAAAGATTGCTGACGAAAGCAAAAATTCTTCGCTCAAAGACATAGTAGATGCTTATAATAAAAATCCATTAATTGAATATGCGGAACCAAACTTTGCTTTATACAAACTTTCTGTAACGCCCAATGATCCATATTATTATGAACAATGGGGATTGCCTTTAATTCATGCAAATGATGGTTGGGATATAACCAAAGGGAATTCTGACGTTATTATAGCTGTTGTTGACAGCGGTATAGATTTTACCCATGAAGATTTGCAAGATAAGGTCTGGATAAATCCTATTGAGGGGAGCGCTGGCAATAAAAACAACGGAATTGATGATGACGGGAACGGTTATATAGATGATTGGGAAGGATGGGATTTTTTTGCCTCAGACAATGATCCTTCAGATCTAGATGGCCATGGTACACATGTTTCCGGAATAGCCGCGGCAGTGACAAATAACGGCAAGGGAGTTGCTGGCGTTTCTTGGAATAGTAAAATTATGGTTGTCAGAGTCCTTAATTTCAGAGGTATGGGTTTTGTTGATATTACGGCAGACGGGGTAAGATACGCAGCCGATAACGGCGCAAAAGTTATAAACATGAGTTTGGGATCATATTCATTTGTTGATAGTATGAATGAGGCTGTGCAATACGCATATAACAAAGGATGTGTTCTGGTTGCCGCAGCGGGGAATGATGGAGATCCCACAGTTGAATATCCAGCTTCTTATGAAAATGTTATAGGCGTAGGTTCAATAGGTCCTGATAATAACCGTTCGTCTTTTTCAACTTATAATGAATCTGTTGATGTTTGCGCTCCGGGAGGAGATGGAGGGAGTTCAAATTCAGGCAATATACTTAGCACTTATAAAGGGAATGCTTATGCGTACAGTTATGGAACCTCTATGTCAACTCCTTTTGTATCAGGGTTGGCCTCCTTGATTTTTGCTCAAAATTCCACATGGGCAAACTCTCAGGTTATAAATAAAATTGTGAGCTCTGCTGATGATTTAGGAACTGCGGGATGGGATCCTTACTATGGCTCTGGCAAAATAAACGTCTATGCGGCTTTAAGTTTTGGATCTTCTTCTACCCAAGAATCGACAACTAAAACGATATATGCTTATCCAAATCCATACACAGCAGGGTCTTCTTCTGGTGTTGTTTTTGAAGGTTTGTCGGGAGACGAAAGAATAAGTATATATACGCTTTCAGGGAATCTTGTAACATCAACGACATTAACCGGAGGGGCAAGTTGGACATGGAACGGTAAAAATTCATCAGGAGCTTGGGTTACAAGAGGCATTTATATTTATTTCATAGGAGGTTCCGGTGTAAAAAAGATAGGGAAAATTGCAATTATTGATTAAAAAAATAATTATTTATTATGCCAATGCTTCGACGCATTATTCTTTGTAAGTTATAAATTAATGTATGAATAGAAAAAAAATAATTTTACTATTGTTCTTTCTTTTCTTTATGAAAAGTATTTCCATAGGAGTAAACGCTCAAACTGGAACTTTTGCTGGAGATTATCTTAAATTAAACGGGAATGCAAAAGCATCAGCCATGGGAGGCGCCTTTATTGGAGTTTCAGATGATCCAAGCGCGACTTTCTGGAATCCTTCAGGTTTATCTCAAATAAAAAGAATTGAGATTTTATCAACTTATATGAACTATTTTGCGGGGATAAGCTATATATCCTTTGCCTTTTCTTCTCCTGTCATGGAGTCAACACTCGGTCTTTCTGTTGACTACGTAAACATGGGACAAATTGAAGAGACAACGCCAACAAATCCCACAGGAACAGGAAGATTTTTTTCTCCCGCAAGTCTGGTTATTGCAACTTCCTACGCGCGCAATGTTTTAAACAATTTGTTTCTTGGTGGCAGCTTTAAATTAATTAATGACACCATTGATACAAGTAATGCTTCCGGCTATGGTGTTGACCTTGGTATGTTGTGGAACGCCAATGCAAAGGGAACTTTTGGAATCACACTAAAAAATATTGTAGGATCTTTGGGAAATACCGCTATTCCATCAAATTATGGAGTTGGGTATTCTTACAAATTAGACGATATTCTTTTTGCGGCTGATTTAAATTTGCCATCAGATGATAATATGTTTGCAAATTTTGGCATTGAATATAGTTTTGAAGATAGTTTCTTTGTTAGATCCGGACTAACAAGTAAACAAACAGATAACTCGTCTATATCTTTTGGCATTGGTTTTATCAGTAAAAATATTCAATTTGACTATGCCTTTGTCCCTCATTCCGAATTGGATACAACCCATCAGCTTACAATTAAATTTATGCCAGACTTTACGAGAAAAAATCCTTATTTAACCCCGATTATTCACCCCGATTAGGATAATCGGGGTTCACGTCAGAATCAATAACCAACAAATTGTCAAACATTACTCGGGGTATGAATAAGCGGGGTTAAAAATTCCCCAATATTGGAACTGACGATCTTTTGTCGTTTTTTAATCAATTTTCGTCATGCAACAGCCTTTTGATGGAATTGTTGTAAAATGAAACATCAGGCTGGCACAAAAATTGCTGCTTATTTTAAATATAACCATGAAAAATATTAGCAAATGGATTTTTTTAGCCAAGACTCCTGATTTAGGGGATGCCTCTATAAAAAAACTGTGGGATTACTTCGGTTCCATTGACGCAATTTTGAATGCTAATCCAAATGATTTATCAAAAATTGAAGGGTTACCTAAAAAGGGGATAAAAGCCTTTTTAGAGCTTAGAGAAGAAATAAAAATGGTGGAGACTAAAATCCCTGAAAATATTAAAGTTTTAACTTTTGAAGATGAAAATTATCCTGAAATCTTATTCCAAATTCATGATCCTCCTCCTGTTATATACTACAAAGGAGATTTTCTAAAAAATTTCGATAAATCAATTGCAATAGTTGGGACCAGAAAAGCTTCTAATTATGGAATAAATGTTGCTAGAAAAATTGCCTTTGAACTTTCAAAACTTGGAATAATAATCATATCTGGTATGGCGTTAGGTATTGATACCGCCGCTCATGAAGGGGCTCTTGAGGCAGGAGGTAAAACAATTGCCGTTTTAGGTTGTGGGGTTAATGTTCTTTATCCTCCCGAAAATATAGATTTAAGGGATAAAATTATAACATCAGGCGCTATTTTATCCGAGTTTCCACTAAATGACCCGGTAGATAACTGGAAATTTCCAAAACGGAACAGAATTGTTTCCGGTCTTTCCCTTGGGACAATTATTATTGAAGGAGGATATAAAAGCGGAGCTATGATAACAGCTAAGCTTGCTTTGGATCAGGGTAGGGAAGTTTTTGCTGTCCCGGGAAATATAGAATCGGAATTGTCAAAAGGGCCTCATTGGTTAATCAAACAAGGAGCAAAGCTTGTTGAGGGAGTTGATGATATTATTGATGAATTCCAACATATCATATCCCTCAACCAATACAAATCCCTTTTACCTGTTAAAGAGATTAAAAAAATAGAGATTCAGCTCTCTTTTGAAGAGAGTAATATATTAAAGTTTATCTCTAATGAACCTATGCATATTGATGAAATTGTAAGAAGATCAGAATTAGTTATATCAAAAGTGTTGATAACCTTATCGCAACTAGAGATAAAAAAACTTGTAAAACAATTACCTGGAAAAATGTTTATTATTGAAAAAAGCAGTCTTTACCACATGCCAAATTTTTGCTGAAATTTCCATAATACATTAACGATAATATAGCAGAGGATAAGAAGATGCCAAACGTATACTTAAAAAAACTAAGCGCTACAGGAGTTGCACCTGATCATGGGAAATCTTTATCTCCTGCCGGAAAAGGAGCTACGAAAGCAACCCCAATAAAAACAGCTACAGACAAAACCCCGTTCCTTTTAAAACTTCTTGAGAGATGGCAAGTTGAAAGAGAGATACAGAAAGTAGGCGGAACCCAAGCACTTTCTTCTTTAGAAGCAGAAGTAATACCGAAAATTAGTCCAATAAAAGTGGATTTGCAAGGATTAAATGTAAATATCCCAACTATTTCTATATCTTTGGATGATGTCACAGTACAAACTCCTTCTTCTACAGTAGCTGGAAGAGCATCTTTCTCTGTCTTACCAAAAAAACCATTAAACGCTCCGGATATTCGTTATTGTCAGGGATTAGGCGATTTGCCAAAGCTCTCAACTGGAAGAGCCAGCACAACACTAACCCTTCAAACAGGAATATCTTTAGGGAAAACGACCATGTCCTTTGCTTGGCTGAAAGATTTAATAAGAGATCAGGCGCGAGAAATGGAAATGAGAATTTTAGAAGATTCTGCCATGTACAACGCTGGATATAAACATATAGTTGAACAGCTAAGTTTAGCTTTTGGTCGTTTAGTTAGTTAACCCCGATCATTAACCCCTTTTTTAAATTCTCTTATGTTTGGTTCTACTGAATAATTTGGAGTAAGTTTCATTAAGTTTGAGTCTTTTCCTTCTTTGATTAACTTTTCGCCGATAATTGCAACATTTGAGCCTCTGGGTATAGAAAAATTTTGAATGGCAAATCTTATATTCTTCGCGATAAAAAGGCTTTGAATTTCTTCATTACAACTGCATACATAGATTTCACCCTTAATTTTAGACAACAACTTTTTTATATCTTCCAATTTCATTAATAAATCATTTGTAATGCGTTTTAAATTATTTTGATAAGAAGCAAATAAAGCAATGTTATATTCATCCCGTCTGGCATCAGAAAGAGAGAGTATAGTCCCATTAACATTTATTAAATTAAAAGCAATTGCTTCAAGTGTCGAAACTTGGGCAATTGGTACGGCAAAAATCTGCGCTAATGTTTTAGCTGTTGCCATTCCACCGCGTAATCCATTATAAGATCCAGGTCCGGAAGCAACAGCAATCCCTGTTATTTTTACTTTTGCCTGTTCTATGAGCTTTTCTATATAAACAATTAAATCTTCTGTAAAAGACTCTTTGCCTGAAACGATAAGTTCCGCAAGAGTGTTGCTGTTTTCACAAATTCCCACAGATAGGATTTTTGTCGCGCTGCTTATACCTAAAATTGCCATATTTTTATATTGTAATTACTCTCTTATCAGCATCTTTGATTTCAAGCCTAATTATTTTAGCATTTTCGGGAAGCAAATCTCCAAGTTTTTCAGCCCATTCTATTAAACATATTCCATCTTTATGAAAATATTCTTCAATGCCTAAGTCCTTTATGTCCGTCCCCGCGTCCAAACGATAAAGATCAATATGATAAAGAGGAATTTTGTTCTCATACTCATTTATTATAGTAAAAGTAGGGGAAGAGATATAATCTTTTAATCCTGTACCTAAAGCTATTCCTTGACTTAGAGTAGTTTTTCCCGATCCAAGATCTCCTTCCAAGGCTATAATATCATTTGGCTTGAGCTGTTTTCCAATTTTTATACCCAGCTTTACTGTTTCCTTGGGACTATTCGTTATATATTTCATTAATACAGAAAACCCCTTAAAAAACAGAGGCTTTAATTTTACCATTTTTCATAATCATCATACCTGCTTGTCTTTATCTCTTTAAAACCCGGAAGTTCATCATCATATTTATCAGTCCCGATCTCAATTTTTCTCTCTTCATAAAGAGTCGAAATGCTTTTTTCCAAAACAGGATGCATTAATTGCGGTGACAATTCTTTGAGAGGTTGCAGGACAAAGAGCCTTTCATGCATAAGAGGGTGAGGAATCTGGAGCTTGTCATCGCTTATCACACTATCGCCATAAATTAAAATATCAATATCAATAGTTCTGGGCCCCCATTCAACTTCTCTTTCTCTTCCCAATGTCTGTTCTATGTTTTGAAATTCTTCCAAAAGTTTATGAGCAGAAAGAATGGTTTTTATTTCAATTACACAATTTAAAAATGATTGTTGATCCTCTTTGCCTTCAGGGTCAGTCTCATAATTTGATGAACGTCTAAGTACCTCTATCCCTTTTATCTTTCTAATCAAAAAAACCGCTTGTTCGATATATTCCTCTCTGTCTCCAACATTACTACCTAAACTTAGGTAAACAAGTTGTACCCCCTTTTTGTCTTTTTTCTTGCTTTTTTTACTTGTTTTTACTTTTTCTTTTTTCTTTACTTTGCTTTTCATTTTTTTATTCCTCCTATATATTCTAAACTCTAACAATTAAATCTGTTGTTTTTGCAACTTCTCTCATCTCCTCTACATCATGAACTCTTATTATGTTGGCCCCATTTAAAATTGCCAAGACTACCGTTGCTGCTGTTCCCATAAGCCTTTTATCAACTGGTAAATTCAATATATTACCTATCATTGATTTTCTTGAAGTCCCTGCAAGAATTGGATATCCTAAGATTTTTAACTCTTTAAGTTTTTTTAAAAGCGTTAAATTGTGAGTTATTGTTTTGCCAAATCCAAATCCGGGATCTACAATTATCTGATCAGAGAGTATACCAGTTTTTTCGGCAATTTCAATACTCTTTTTCAAATAACTTATTACCTCAAAAATTAAATCTTTATACAAGGGATTGTTTTGCATTGTTTTTGGGCTTCCTTGCATATGCATTAGAATTACTCCTGCATTATATCGGGCAATTGTTTTTGCCATTTTAGAATCAAAATTTAATGCGCTTATGTCATTTATAATATGCGCGCCTGCAATTAAAGCTTTTTCTGCAACTTTAGATTTTTGAGTATCTATTGAAATTAAGCATTTTTTCTTCTTTGCTAAATATTTTACAACTGGCAAAATTCTTTGGATCTCCTCTTTTTCTGATACAAGCTTTGCTCTAGGCCTCGAAGATTCTCCTCCTATATCTATTATATCCGCGCCTAATGATATTAATTCGTCTGCTCTTTTTATTGCGTTCTCATAATCATAGTATTTGTTTCCATCATAAAAAGAATCCGGAGTTACATTTAATATCCCCATTATATAAGTTCTTTTCTTGAGATTTATGGATAAGTTACGCGCTTTAAATAAAGTAGGTTCCGCTAAAAAATTTCTTAAGGCTTCTTTTATAGCCTGGCCTATTTTTGAAAGATCAAAGTACTTGTGGCTTGATAGCTTATTAATTAAGCTTTCTATTTGCTTTAAAGTTCCTGAAATAATCGTATCGGATTTTTTTATTGAATGGTCTATTGCTCCACGCGCAGTTGCTGCTTCTCCTCCCAAAGAAAGAATTTCCTGCTTAATAATATTAACCTGAGTGGGAGATAAGTCTTTTATTTTTATTGTGTAAAAGGTGTATTTATCCCGCATAATTTTTATGCCTTCTACATCACAGCCTATGGTTGAAAGTTCATGGTTGGCTTCTTTCTGGTTTTCTATAATCATTACACGAAAATTATACGTTAAAGATTTTGACATGTTAACTTGACAACTTTTTTTGTTTTTTCATCAACTTTCGCTCTCTCATCTATTCGGAATCCAGCAATCCAAATGATTCGGCCCGATGATTCTACAATAGGAATAAAATCCCTTTCTTCTGAAGGTATTTTTAAATCAACAAAGAAATCTTGCACTTTTTTTGCGCCATTCATTCCTAGCGGGTAAAACCTGTCTCCGCTTTTTCTGGAACGAACGATTAACTGCTTATCAATTTCTTCAAGATCAACAAAAACTACATTTTGTGAATCTGAAAAGGTGTCAAGATGGTCTATTATTTCCGCAGTTATTTTTATTTTTGCCTCTTTTACTGCAATTTCTCCAGGGATTGAAAAAGTATAATAAAAAGAATTTTTACTCTGAGTTTGAGGCAATTCTTTTGTTATGGTTAATTTGTTTTTATTGCAAATAACATAAGTCTGATCAGGTAAATGCTGTTGCCAGTTTTCGTTGGAATCAAGATTTTTTATTATATTGTGTATATGACTAAATGACAATTCCGCCAGATTCCCTTTTACTTTTTCAATGGCAGTTCGAATTAAATGTCCCGTTATCGAAGGATCAAATTCCCTAAGTTTTTTTGAGTCCAGCTCTAATTTGTCCTCTGATTGTTTTAAAATCACTTCCGAAATAGCTTCACGGGTTTTTGATTCCATATATAAATAATCTTCTGTTAGAAGTAAAACAGTCTGAAGTAATATCTCTTTAATCCTTAAGTTATATATTTTCAACTGCGGAATTAATTTTAAACGGACCCTGTTTCTTAAATATTTTGATTCATAATTTGTGTGATCTATTCTAGGAACAAGCTTTAATGAAGCAGTATATTTTTCTATATCTTTTCTCCAAGTTCTAATAAGAGGGCGTACAATATTCTGTCTAACAGGAGGTATTCCCGTTAACCCTTTAAGCCCTGCGCCCCTTAAAAGCCGCATTAAAAATGTTTCAACCATATCATCAGCAGTGTGACCAAGAACAATTTTGTTTGCTCCAACTTTTTCAGATGTTTTTTGGTAAAATGCGTAACGCAAACGACGACCGGCATCTTCTAAGTTCAATTTGTTTTGTGCCGCATAGGCTTCAACATCAACTGAATCAGAAATGCACAAAAGTCCCAGGTTTTTTGAAATGTTTTCTACATATCTTTGATCCATTTCTGCATCTTCTTTTCTTATCAAATGATTTAAATGAGCAACATGGATAGCAGAAATTTTTAAGTCTTCTTTGAGGGAATGCAAACAATACAAAAGAGATACGGAATCCGCCCCTCCAGAAACACCTACGAGGATAGAATCTCCTTTATTTATCATTTTATATTCTTTAATAGTCTCTAGTACATTATTTCTTATCATGCTAAAAATCCCGCTATTTTTGAAAATATAGGTATTTCTATTGTTTTGTCAAAAAAAGCAAAAAGTGAAAAAGGGATTGTTACCGCCCAAAGAAGAAGGGAGGCAAAATTTGTCTGTAGAGAAGCTATCGCAAGCATATTTATTGCTCTAATTAACATAAATATTGTTATTAAGACCATCCAAAGGATCAAAGCAAAAGAGGCATGAAATGCATTATATTTGTTCTTACGCCTATCTGTAAGGATGATGTACAAAGTCGGCATAAAAAAAAGATATGCCGTGGCGCATAAGATTGGATTTTTGTTTTCTAGGTTTTTCATTTTTGTAATTTGTAATTAGCAATTGTAATTTGTATTTTGCAAATTACAAACTACAAACGACTAACTACTAAGCCTGCCGGGAGCCAGAATCGAACTGGCGACCTAGGGCTTATGAGTCCCTCGCTCTAACCAACTGAGCTATCCCGGCCGATTAGCTTACAACTATAAAAAGTTTAACATAAACTTCTTAAAAATTCTACTTGCCTAAGGGGGGCTATTACTGATAAAATTCTAAATACGGTAGTAAAACATAATTAAGGAGAGGTGCTATATTGGTACAAGAAGTAAAAATCATGGTTATAGATGATGAGCCATCTGTGCTTGAATCATTTAAGATGATACTCAAAATAAAGGATTATTCTGTTGACACCTTTGCTGATGGGCCTTCTGCGATAGATCCGTTAAAAAAAAGTTTCTATGATATGGCTTTTGTTGATTTAAGGCTTCCTGTGATGGATGGTTTGGAAGTTTTAAAAAGAGTCAAAGAAATTGATCCTGATATTGAAGTTGTAATTGTAACAGCATATGCGACGGAATCTTCTCATTCTAATGCTATTACCTTGGGGGCGTTAGAATACCTAAGAAAACCGTTTTTAATGGAAGAAATTTATGAATTAGTAGATAGGGGGCTTAGGCGTAGAAGGAGCAAAGGGGTAAAGAGGGAGGGGCCTCCCGAGCCGCCGCCGCCCATCCACTAACGAGTCTTGACTGTGAGTTTGAGTCGTTAGGCTTTAGCTAAATACAAAATACTCAAACTCACACTAAAGACTTTCCCTCAAATTTCTGCTCACTGCTTACTTATCCCCCCCATTTTCCTGAAATCCCTCTTCAAAAATGACGATATATATATATGACAATATGCAGTGGTGTAAATAAAAATTTCGGGAGAGCAACTTCAATAACGCAGTTAAGTGCAAAGGTTATATCCAGATTTCATGACCCCAAAGAAATTGCACAATTTGCTGGCTCCGTTATTGATCAAAGACCTTTGGTGATTTGTTTTGGAGAACAACATGTTGAAAATAGAATTATTGAAAATGTAAAGTCTCCATCTAAACATTTTATATCGGATTTCTTTATTCCACTACATAAAGGTGGGTATCTTGATTTAGTGTATGAGCAACTTGCTTATGGAATATCAATAGACTTTTATCATGACAAGTTAAGATTAAGAGATGAAAGTACAACTGAAGAAGATATTAATTTATTAAAATCAGAGCTTTCAAGTTTTATTGAAAAATCAAAAGAAAAAGCAAAGGATAAAGAAGGGCTTGAAGCTATTATTTATTCGGCTTTTCTTCTTGGCCAAAGATTACATGGCGTTTTTCCTGAAGGCTCTTCTTTTTTAGAATATTTGAATTCCCCTTTTATTTTAAGAGATCATTTTTTAAGGGTTGTCAGGGATTTAAGTTCTCAAGGAAGACCTGTTATCACCTATGGTGGGGGGCTGCATATTCTTATTGATCCTCCTGACATTGAAGGGTTTCCAGATGTGAGTTTTGTAAAGCCTCTAATAACAGAAGATAGAAAAAAAATTGTTGCTATTGATTTAATTTCTCCTGAATATGTTGTTTCTGGTTTAGGCAGCCATTATGAAAATTTTGTTCGTTTCTATAGTGATCCTCATGAGGGAAAAATTCTTCAATATGGAGAGAATCAATATGCAATTGTTTATCCAGGAAGGTTTAAGGAATAAAATACAAAGTTACCTATTCTCAATCATCCTTTCAATCGCCTTTCTTGCCCTATCTGCCACATCTTTTTCTACAGTAATTTCAGTCTTAACTTCTTCCAATGCCCATAAAAGTTTTTCAAGTGTTGTTAATTTCATATTGGGACAAACGGCCTTATCAGTTACAGGATAAAACTTCTTATCAGGATTTTCTTTTTGAAGCCTGTGGAGCATCCCGATTTCTGTGCCGACAATTATCTCATTTGCACTGCTCTCTTTTGCAAATTTAAGCATTCCTCCGGTTGATAACGCGTGATCCGCAAGCTCAACAACATCCGTCCTGCATTCTGGATGGACAATTACAACAGCAGACGGATGTTCATTTTTTGCTTTTTCAATATCCTGTGGCATTATCTTCATATGAGTAGGGCAGTACCCGTTCCAATAGATAAACTTTTTGTCGGGTACTTTTTTAGCGGTATTCATCCCTAGGTATTTATCAGGGATAAATATTATTTCGCCTGTCTCTTTTATAGACTCTACAATCTTTTGAGTGTTTGCGGATGTGCAACAGATATCAGATTCTGCTTTTACTTGGGCTGTAGAATTTACATAACAAACAACTTTAGCGTCAGGATTATCTCTTTTAAGTTTTCTGACATCTTCTCCTGTTATCATGTTTGCCATGGGACAGCCCGCGTTAATATCCGGCATAATGACAGTTTTAGTGGGGGAGAGGATTTTGGCTGTTTCTGCCATAAAATAGACGCCGCAAAAGACTATGAGGTCAGCATTTGTAATTTGCGAGGCCTTTATTGACAGTTCAAGAGAATCACCAACAAAATCAGCCGCATCCTGTATTTCGCCCAACTGATAGTTGTGTGCCAAAATTACAGCATTGCGGCTGACTTTAAGTTTGTTGATCTTTTCGAGTAACGGATTAGTCAACTTTGATTACCGAATTTTCTTCTCCAAGAGCGCTTTTTTTCTTGTTGGCCCTTGGATCTGGAATCCATTTTCCATCGGCAACAAATTTGTACTCGTGTTCACCAAAAGTGAGAGACTTTGTGACTACCCATTCACCATTCCCTTTTCTATTCATCACAATAGCATTTTCTCCCCAATCAGTAAAATCACCTGCAAGGTAGACCTTTCTAAATTTTCCGTCCAAGTCTTTAAAAGTAAACTTAATTCTCTTGCCGGACATGTTTACTCACCCCTTTTTTGAATGACCAATGTTTAATAGTTCTGGTTCATTCTATATATTTATCTGCCGCTCTTAGTAAAAATTTCATGTTTTTTCAGAATTCGTAATAATTCCACCACCAAGAACTTCGTCTCCATCATAAAAAACCACAGATTGACCTGGTGTTACAGCTCTCTGTGGCTCTTTGAAAACAACTTTTCCTTCTTTTTTATCTATCAGAATTAGAGTTGCTTTAACTTCTGGACTATTATATCGTATCTTTGCACAAATTTCTATGCGATTTTTTTGAAATTCACCTGACACAAAAGTTAAATTGTCCGTTCTCAGTTCTTTTTTTAATAAATCTTCATTATCTCCGATAACAACTGTATTTTCTTTTGAATAAATTTCCACAACATATTTTCTTTTTTTATGTGCTCCAATCCCTTTTCTCTGTCCGATTGTATAAAAAATAATACCATTATGTTTGCCTATAATATTCCCATTTGTATCTAATAAATTACCTGGTTTACAATATTCTGGAATTCTTTCCCTTAAAAAAGAACCATAGTTGTCATTTTCGACAAAACATATCTCCTGGCTCTCTTCTTTATCATGTACCGGCAAACCAAACTCCTTTGCAGTTTTTCTAACCTCTTTTTTTGTCAGTTCTCCAAGAGGGAAGAGTGAGTGCTTTAATGTCTCCTGATTCATCATATACAAAACATACGACTGATCTTTTGCCTCATCAATTCCTTTTAATAGTTTATATTCTATGTTTTTCTTGATCCCTTGATCCCTTGATCCCTTGAAACCTATCCTTACATAGTGCCCCGTAGCAACATAGAAAGCCCCAAGCTCTCTTGCCTTTCTTGCCAAAAGATCAAATTTGATAAGCTCATTACATTTTACGCACGGGTTTGGCGTGCGGCCATTTTTATATTCTTCTATGAAGTATTTGATGACTTTTTCTTCAAATTCTTTTCTGAAATTTAGGACGTAGTGGGGGATACCAAGTTTAAGGGCTACTTTTTTTGCATCTTCGATTGCGGATAGGGCGCAACATCCTCCAAACTCTTTTTTGGGCTCCCAGATTTGCATAGTGATGCCGATGACGTTATAGCCTTGTTCTTTGAGCAATGCCGCTGCAACGGAAGAATCGACCCCTCCTGACATGGCGATGATTACTTTTTGATTGGGGTTAGCTGGTAGATTCATTATAAATAAGGAACTATTTATTTTGTAAAATCGAGAGAATTGTTGTTTTTATTTTTTGGAATTTTTGTTGTAAATCTTGGGCTTCTTCAAAAGCAATTGAATCGCCAGATGGATATCTTAATTTGGGAAGATAAAGATTAAGTTCAAGAATATGATCCTTTACATCATTTAGTTCTTTATATTTGCCGATATTTTTTGACAAGAGTTTATCTAAAAAATGGATTTTTTCTAGACTCCCTCCATTTTTCAATATTAGTGCTTTTAATAATTTTTCCGTGGCTTGATGTAAATGATAGATTATTATGTCAGCGTGTCCATTTTCTTTTACCAGTAAATTTGCTGTGTCGGAATCGTGCGTTGCAAGTTTTATCCATTCTTTAATATCAATTTCGTTCATATAGTTTTTTTCCTCTGTTTAAAATATTATTCCAAAAACTTAAATTTTGTTTTTGTTTTTCTTTTATTTCTGCAGAAGAAGCAACAATTAGATCTAATCCAAAATTCCGGGGAAATAATGCTTTGCTTATCTCTAACGCCAACTTATTTTTTGCTTTGCCCGAATCATCAATAATGAGAATGTCTAAGTCACTGCTTTCTGTAGGAGTGCCTGATGCGTAGCTCCCAAATAAATAAATTTGTTTAGGGTTAACATTCTCCTTTATTGTCTCTATAATGCCTTGAATATCTTCTTTAGCTAACATTATAGTAATTATATCTTATTTCATTAGAGATTCAAGTTAAAAGGCAAGATAAGGATATAAAACAAATAACAATGGTCCTCTTTCAGCTGTACCCGCAGTTTTGTCTTTTGCTGTTTGCATTAAGCTTGAAAAGCATGTGCGTTAACCGCCGCAATAAATTGCAGAATAGGGTTTATCTCTTTTTTATCCATAAAATCAACCATAAGTTGGTTAGCTCTTACAGCATCATTTTCGGTGAATATTCCATCCCTCTTATTCACTAATAGTATATATAAAAGGCCTCTGCCCACACTTGCTGTTGCAGGACTAAACATTAACAAATTTCTTATTGATATGTTAGAAAACCATGTATCAAAAGGTGTGTTCCAAAAAGGATTGCAAAATCCAAGGGTAGACAGTTCTTTTAGATCGAGACTAACGGCTGTTGGCAAAGAATTTACAAGTTGTATTGGCAAATCAGGGTTAGCAAAGGGCATCTTAACAGTCGTATTATCAGCTGTAAAAAATAGATTATCATTTGACCCGGCAGAAAGAATTCTCATCCCTAATACAGCATTTTCCACATTAAACTCTGCCTCTAATTTATGTCTCATAGTTTCGAATAATGGAGTTACAATCCTTGGTTCTACTTTTCCTTTTAGCTTTTGAGGTTTTGGCTCCATAGTTAAGTGATCATGATACGCTCGGGCTAAAGCAAAATAACTTATAAGAGGAAGCTGAAAATCTCCGTTTTCCCACGAACTTATAGCTCTTGGAGTAGTTCCAATTCTATCAGCTTGAGCTTGTTGAGTAATGCCGGCAGCTGTTCTTGTCCCTACTAAATCTTTTGAATCTTTTAATATAGATGGATGTTTTGTCTTTGAAGGTAGTGGTAATATAAATATTTGCATTGGTTTCTCCTCATTCACCCTGATTATCCTAATCGGGGTGAATAATCGGGGTTAAATTCGCTTTGAGCGTTGATTTCCCTATGGTCATTCATCGTCCCACTTTTCTTGGAATTTCAGATTATTATTATTATGCCTGGGGTTTTGGCTGATTTTGACAAAAATAAGAAGCTTATTGGCATAGAAATTTTAGATGCCTCTAGCATCATTGGACAAGAAATAGAATTTGAACTTCCAAAAATTTCTAAACCTCTTCTTCATGTGGCTTGAAATTAGGTAAACCTTTACCCGTTGTCTTTTTTAAATAGTCATCGACAGCCAGTTTAAAAGCATCTTCTGCGAGGACGGAACAGTGAATTTTTACTTTTGGAAGGCCGCCCAATGCTTCAACAACCGCTTTGTTTGATATTGTTAATGCGTCTTCAATGGTTTTTCCTATTACCATTTCTGTCATAATACTTGAAGTAGCAATGGCTGACCCGCAACCAAAAGTTTTGAATTTGGCATCGGTGATAATGTTCTCTTTTACTTTTATGAACAATTCCATAATATCGCCGCAAACTGGATTCCCAACTTTTCCATGCCCGTCGGCATCGGGAATCTCTCCCACATTACGGGGATTCATAAAATGATCCATTACTTTGTCTGAATATGGTTCCATATTAACCTCCGGTTATAATTGGATATTGGTCATTTTTTGTATAAAGGCGACATTGCGCGTAGTTTTTCAACAATCGGCGGCAACTGCTCTATTACATATTTTATATCATCTTTTGTCGTGAGTCTACCCATTGAGAAGCGGAGACTGCCATGGGCTACATCATGAGTTAGTCCGATTGCCAAAAGGACATGCGAAGGATCAAGTGAGCCTGATGTGCAGGCAGAGCCTGATGATGCCGCAACCCCTAAAAAGTCTAAATTGAGCAACATCGATTCACCTTCGATATACTTAATAGAAATATTTATATTATTTGGCAGTCTTTGTGTTCGATGACCGTTTAAGATCGATTCTGGAATTTTGGATAAAAGCTCGTCTATAAGCATATCCCGTAAAATTATCAGGCTTTTAGCCTCATTTCCCATATTTGCAATTGCAATCTCTGCCGCTTTTCCAATGCCTACAATCCCGGGAACATTTTCAGTAGAAGCCCTGCGGTTTCTTTCCTGTCCACCGCCATGAAGGAAGGAGACCATTCTTGTCCCTTTTTTAATATAAAGAGCGCCAACCCCTTTTGGTCCATAAAATTTATGGGCTGAAACGGATAAAAGATCAATATCCAGCTCCTTTACATCAATTGGAATGTGCCCGGCTGTTTGAACTGCGTCCGTATGAAAGACTACACCTTTTTCATGCACAATTTTTGCAATCTCTTTTATGGGCTGAATAGTCCCAATCTCATTGTTTGCCTGCATGATTGAAACTAAAATTGTTTTATCTGTTAGCGATTTTTTCACATCTTCCGGATTTACGATCCCTTCTTTATTAACAGGGACATAAGTTATTTCAAATCCCTGTTTTTTCAGGAATTCACAACAGTGGGAGATTGCGTGATGCTCAATGGCAGAAGTGACAATGTGATTTCCCTTGAGTTTATTAGCAAAAGCGACCCCTTCAAGGGCAAAGTTATCTGATTCCGTTCCTCCTGATGTGAAGACTATTTCATCTGTTGATGCATTAAGCAATTTTGCGACTTGTTCTCTTGCTTTTTCAACAGCGGATCGAGCCTCCTGGCCAAATTTGTGGATAGAGGAGGGGTTACCATATATTTCACTAAAATATGGTTTCATTGTTTCCTCAACATCAGGGTGGGTTGGCGTTGTGGCGGCGTAATCTAAATAGATTTTTTTCATTTTTATACTTAAATTATAACATAATTTTAGTGTCTAATCAGTGTTCATTGACCCTGCTCTATAGCCTTGCAGGTCTACTGCGACATAAGTATATCCCATCAACTCAAATTTTCTGGCGATATCATCTCTTAAATCTTCATCTAACATTTGAGACATATCCTCTTTTCCAACCTCAATGCGGACTATATTCCCATGATCCCTTGCTCTTACCTGTCTCAATCCCAACCCACGTAAAAATTTTTCTCCCTCGTCGATTCTTGTTAAAATCTCTTTTGTAATTTTGGTGCCGTATGGAACTCTAGATGCCAAACAGGCATATGCGGGCTTGTTCCAAGTGGCAAGTCCCAAGGATTTTGAAAGTTGCCTGATCTCCTCTTTGGTCAACCCTGCTTCTTGCAACGGACTTCTAACACCAAGTTCTTTTTTTGCAACAGCCCCCGGTCGGTAATCTTGTAAATCATCTTTATTTGATCCGTCTATTACATGCGGGATCTTTTCTTTTTCGGCAATCTTTTTTAACTTTATAAAGAGCTCCTTTTTGCAATAGTAGCATCTGTTTCTAGAATTTTTGATGAAATTTTTATCGGAAAACTCGCAAGTTTTTATAACTATAAAATTAGTATCAAGCCTTTTCGCAGTATCAACTGCCTCTTTTTCTTCTGATTTTGGGTATGTTTCAGATTTTGCAATTATTGCCAAAACATTTTCTTTTCCAAGAGTATCTAACGCAACCTTAAGTAAAAGGGTACTGTCAACACCTCCAGAGTAGGCAAGGAGGACTTTTTGCAGGCTTTTTAATATGTTTTTTAGTTTGCTTGTTTTTTTCATTTTAGGAGATACATGGCTATGGGTAAATAAAAAAGCGAAGCAAGCATACTGATTGCGATTGTTGATGCGACAAGATCACAATCCTCTCTGCAACCATATTTTTCACAAAAGACAATGCTTGTTATCGCAGATGGAAGGATAGACATAATAATCAATACATTTGCCAGTATTCCCGATATATTAAAAATTCTTATTATTACAAACGCAACGACAAAACCAATCCCTCCACGAAGTATGGCTCCAAACAAAGGAAGTTTTAGTGATGATATCCTTATATTTCCTATCCTATAACCGAGCATGATGAGGGCGAGGGGTATTGTTGCACTCCCAAGCATAGATAGCCCTTTAAAAACAGGAAAAGGGATTTCAATGTTATAAATATTTAATAAAATTCCAAGCGCCGCTGTGTATATAAAGGGTATTTTAAAGACCTCCCACTTATCTCTTCTTTCCGAGATTATGTAAATACCTAGAGAGAAAGCAAAGAGGGCAAGTGTCGCATCGTAAATTACTGCGTAAGCAAGACCTTTAATTCCATAACTTATCAAAACAATAGGAACTCCTAAAAAACCTGTATTCATAAAGGCTATCGGGTAGTACATTCCCAACGGCAATTTCTTTTTCTTTCTTATAAGATAAACCAAAGCTATTCCGGATATTATTACTGTTGCGGCCGTAAAAAAAATAATTGCAATTTCGCCGGCTTCAAACTTGCTTAAAGTTATAGATGTTATAAATAGGGCAGGGGCAGTTACGTAAATTATCAGATCTGCCAGGATCTTAATCTCTTCTTTTTTAAAGACAGATAAAATATACCCTGAGGAAAACATTATTAGAATTGGGATTATTATTTCCAGCATGATTCTTATATAGTAGTAGTCTTTTCCCTGTCATTTAGATATTCATCTTCAATGAATTTTCTGGCAGACTCGGCGGCTAAAGCTCCATCTCCTGCTGCCGTGACTATTTGATATAAAGATTTTTCGATTACGTCACCGCAAGCAAAAATTCCGGAGCTTGAAGTTCTCATGTTATTATCAACTTTTATAAATCTATTTTTAGACATATCCAATATATTATCAACAAAACTAGTATTGGGAATTCGTCCTATATATATAAATAACCCTTCCATCGGAAGAGTTGTTCGGGTATTTGTTTGGGTGTTTAACAGTGTTAAGCTTTCAACACGTTTATCCCCGTTAATTTCTTCTATAGTAGAATTCCATAAAACAAAAATTTTTGGGTTATTTAAAGCTTTTTCAATTATTATTTTATCTGCTCTTAATTTATCTCTTCTATGAATTATTGTTACCTTTTTGGCAAACCTTGTAAGATATATAGCCTCTTCAATAGCGGAATTTCCTCCGCCTACAACGGCGATGTTTTTTTCTTTATAGAATGACCCATCACAAGTTGCGCAATAAGAAACGCCTCTACCTCTGAATTTATCCTCGCCTAAAATGCCAAGTTTCTTTGTCTCTGTTCCTGATGCTATTATTATCGCCTTTGCCTGTATTTTCTCTCCGTCTATTTCTATGTATCTATCTTTTGTTATTTTTGTAACTTCTCCGTAATAGATCGGAATATCCAAGTTTCTAACACCTTCTTCAAATTTATGGCTTATATCCATTCCACTTATTCCTTCAGAAAATCCCGGATAATTTTCGATTTTATAAGTCGTGGAAGCCATCCCTCCGATCAAGGCTCTTTCTATAAGAAGAGTCTTTAGCCTTGCACGCCCGGCATATAAGGCAGCAGTTAATCCAGCAGGCCCTCCGCCTATTATTATTAAGTCAAAGATAGAACCATTTCCTTCAACAATAGCTTCAAGTTTTGGCAGTGTTTTTAAATCTTCCAAAAACTTTGTTGTTATCACTTTTTATCTAACCCCTTATCCGGAATAATCGCTCTACTTTTACCCAAAATTGCGACTTTTTTAGATTTTATGTCAATTACTATGGAATCGCCAGTCACTTCACTTAATTCTCTTGTTAATTTGCTATTATCAACTAAAACAATCTTTTGGTCGAATATATTGTACTTAGCCTGGTTTGATGTCGCTTTAAAATCCTTATATTTAATTATAACATTATCAATTAAATAAAGATTCTTCTCTTTTTGATTGTAAATAGCTTTTCCCGTTGAACCTTTAATTTCATCTATTTTAAAGGTTACTTTTCCAGAAGCTATTATTAGATCTTTATTTCTGTCCATTAAAAATTTATCCGCTTCTATTGTTGAAATGTTAGAGTTTACAATATTTATTACAGGGTTACCTGATATTTCAATTTTCTCCATAGAGGTGTCACCTTTTAATCTTTGCGCGTGACCGCTTATTTCTCCTTTTTTAATCCATAAGCCTTTATCACAAACTATAGCTTTGTTTTTTATACTCCAAACAAGTTTTTGGGCCTTAAATATAAAGCCTTTGTCCTTTTTGTCATTGGAAGAAGGAAACTGGAAATAATTACCATTCTTGTTTTGCAAAGAGGCGATCACTGAGCTGTTTTTTGATTTTGAGTCATAACCAATCGGGTTTATGAGAGTTATTTCTCTTTCATTCATTTTCCATACAGCATATGGCGCAACAAACATTAAAGTCGGCTTTTTATCCCTGAAAAATGTCCCTTCTGTTTCTTCAAGAGAAGCGATTCCCGTTGTTTTGTTAATGCTGCTTGTCTTAGCTTTTATTTCCCAATATTTAATGCCATTTATCGTCTCCTGAAAAGCAACCCCTTTATAAAAAAGATCTAACTTACCTTTCTGTTCATCTAAGGTTGATTGAATCATATCTGTGACATCCTTTTTAGGAACATATAATGCCCATACAAATAAAAGCAGAATAAACAATACAAATATAAAAAATGATATTTTTTTTAATAGTTCCATATCTTTTTCAAAAAGATAAAACCCATGATTGGTTCTTATCTTTATTTTAATATCCTAAAGCTCTAAGTCTTACAGCTTCAGACGCTTCCTTAAATCCTCCCCAAGAATCGCCTTTTTTATAATATGCCTGAGAAAGCAAAAGATGTACTGCCGCAACATCATAATCTATAGCTATCGCTTTTTTTATGTTTTGTATCGCCTCGTCTATTTTATTTATTTCGCCATAGATTAAACCGATATAACTGTAAGCCCATATATTTTTAGGATCAAGTTCTATTACTTTTTTAAACTCTTTTATAGCTTCTTCTTTTTTACCATTAAAATAAAGGGCAAAAGCATAGCGAAAATGTATTTTCCAGTTTTCAGGGTCGTTTTGAGTTTTTTCTTTATATGTTTTCCATCCTGCCTCTTTAAATGACGGATCTATCTTATCTGCTTTTTTGAGCAATTCCCAACCTTCTTCTATTTTATTTGAATAAGCATAAGTAATTGCAAGATCAAATTGTGAATTTGCATCATCTTCTTTTAATGCAATCTTTTTAGTTTCTATCTCTTTTTCTAAGTCTTTTGATATTCTCCACGCAAAAACCTGGGTGGAGGCAATTAATATAGCAATAAAAACAAATATTATCTTTTTCACTTTAAATTCTCCTTATTCCCAAGAATCAATATTAACCCCGATTGTTTACGGTGAAAACAGAAATCAACCCTGATTATCATAATCGGGGTTAATTGCCAGCTGTTGATTTTATTTTTTCTACGATATTTGTCGTCGACTTGCCTTCAACAGGCGGAATTACTATAATTTCCCCGCCAAACTTTTTGACAATATCTCTTTCAGGCAGTTCGGATATTTTATAATCTCCACCCTTAACATGAAAAGCTGGTTTTACTATTTTTATTAAATTATCGGGCCTGTTTTCATTAAACACCACCACATAATCAACACTTTCTAAAGAAGCTAAAATCTCAGCCCTTTCGTGCTCAGGTAGGTAAGGACGGGGAAACCCTTTTAGTTTTTTTACGGAAGCATCACTGTTTAACCCGACAATTAAAACATCACCTAAATTTTTTGCCTCTTTTAAATATCTTACATGTCCAAGATGTAAAATATCAAAACAACCGTTCGTAAATACGATTTTCATGTCTGAAGATCTTAATTGTTTTACTATCTCTTTTAACTCTTCTCTGTTTTTTATCTTTTTTGAAGCCGGATCTTTTTCTACTAGAGAATCTTCCAGCTCTTTATAATAAACCGGTTGAGTCGCGATTTTTGTAACTTTAATTGATCCCGCGTCATTTGCCAAATGCACGGCATCGGAAATTTTCATACCTGACGAAAAAGATAACGCTAACATTGCAATTACGGTATCGCCAGCTCCTGTAATATCAAAAACCTGGCGAGGAATTCCCGGGATGTGAATGGGCTCTTCTTTTTTTCTAAAAAGAGACATCCCTTTTTCACTTCTTGTAATTAAAACAAAAGGGGAGTTTATTGTTTTCAGCAGTTTTTCTCCTGCTTTCAATAAACCTTTTTCACTATTTATTTTGATGTTGGTAGCAGCTTCAGCTTCTTTTAGATTGGGCGTTATTATTGTAGCCCCTTCATATTTTTTATAATCTGTCCCTTTTGGATCTACAAGGACAGGTTTTTTATACTTGTTAGCTGCCCTTATAATTACTTGACAGTTTTCTTTAGATGTTAACCCTTTGCCGTAATCGGAAATTATTACAGCATCAACTTTACGAATCTGGTTAACTGCTCTCAACAATATTTTCTTAGAAAGTTTATGTGAAATAATCTCTTTTAATTCTCTGTCAACTCTAACAATTTGTTGGCCTGAGGCTATAAGCCTAGATTTTAATATTGTCGGGCGTTCAGAATTTTTTATAAGATATTTTTCATTTATCCCCAAAATTTTTAAAGCTTGTACAAGTTTAATTCCTGAACTGTCATTGCCGATTAATCCTACAAGGATAGGGGTTCCCCCAAGAGTTAAAATATTGTTAGCCACATTTCCAGATCCTCCGGGGACATGCGTAATCTTGGAAACGTCAGCAACAACAACAGGGGCTTCAGGGCTTATACGATTAACGTGACTCCATATATGTTCATCAAGCATAAGATCACCAAAGACCAAAACTTTTTTACCTTTTATTTTTTGCAGTTCTTTTTTTAAATGGCTTTCTAACATAGTTAAAGAATATCAGGATGCCAGAACATCAGTCTGATAATCTATTTACCTACCTCCTCTTCGACTAATCCGCAAATTATATGAATTATTGTTATATGTACTTCTTGGACTCTTGGCGTGTTGTTGCTTGGTACAATTATTGAAAGATCTGCCTTTTTTGCAATTAGTCCTCCGTCGCAACCTAACAAAGCGATAGTTTTTAATTCTCTTAATTTCGCGGTTTCAATCGCTTTTAGGATATTTTTAGAATTTCCTGAGGTTGATATTCCGATTAAAATATCACCCTTTTGCCCTAAGCCTTCAACCTGCCTTGAAAAAATATTGTCAAAAGTATAATCATTCCCAATCGCTGTAATAATTGAAGTATCAGTAGTCAAAGCTACCGCAGAGATTGAGCGCCTCTCTTTTTTAAACCGGCTGATCAATTCCGCCGCAAAGTGTTGAGAATCAGAAGCAGATCCTCCATTACCGCAGATCAAAAGTTTATTTCCTGTTTTTATGGCAGTAATTATCAGTTTTACAGCTTCTTCTATTTTTGGGATAATTTTTTCAAATGTGGCCTTTTTAACTTCAATTGACTCTTCTATTTCTAATTTAATTTTATCTCGCATTTTTTTCTCCAAATTTTGCTTCAATTATAACATATTTTATAAACAATAATAAATTACCCATGAGGAACACTTCCCTGTTATAAAAAAACTGACGCTCAAATATTTTGAAAGAAATTAACCCCGATTATTCATAGACGAACAGAATTCTAGTAGAGTGTTGGAAATTTCCCCAGATATGAATGATCGGGGTTAAAAGTAATGATGTTGTAATAAATAAGGAATATTTTTTCAGTCTATATTTGCTCTTTTGAGTATTTTTATCTCTTTTCTCTCATCTTCAGTTATTTGACTGTAATTAAAATCTATTAACTCAAGTATTTTTAATTGTCTTTTTTGTATAATAGTTTTTATGGAAGCATCCTCTTCAAAAATATACCAACAACAGTTTAAAAAATTGTATAAATAAGCATACGAAAAGAATTCAAGAAAATTATGAGATTTATTGTCTCCTATAGATCTATTTCTTAAATGTGACATTAAATGGATAATTCTTTCTGTTAAATATAGAGTTGCAATTTTTTCAGATTGTTTCATTGTTTTTTGTTCCAGACTTTCTTGTGATTCGCCGTCAGTTAGCTCCTGCTGTTGGACATTTGTCTCCTGCCACGGAGTGCTTTTTATTTCCCAACCTCCATTTTCGCCAAAGACTACTTCATTCTCACAGGTTGAAACAATTATTAATGAGTCTTTCATCTTCTCAAAAAACTCTCCAAAAATCGCGGAAGGGTCATACAATTGTCCATTTCCCATCATAGTTAACCCATTTACCGGAAATGCTACATCGGGGTATTGCTTTGCAATGGGGCTTGTTTCTATGTCAGGGACAATTCCCACAAACCTTGTAAACCCTATGAATTTGCAAAAAGCAGTAAAATCTTTAAGATAATTCTGAGAAACATTAAATTTTTTTTCATTTATTTTGCTTGCTTTGCCCATCAAATCTAAGACTTGTCTCGGCACTGCGGTTGAAGGTAGGACAATAATATTGTCAGGATTCTTTGGTGAAGTTGTTGTCGTAAGTAAACTAGTTAGTTCAACTTGCTCATCATAAGATGGATTTATATGAACAAATAATCTATCCGCAGGTTTTCTTGTAAACCTTATTATTCCAGTTTGTGGCGTGGGTACTTTTGTGAATCTAAACTTTACAGCTTGAGTTTGAGTCATTAATTTATTTTCGGATGATTATTTCGGAAATTTCACCCCGATTATTTATAGACGAACAGAATTCTAGAAGAGTGTTGGAAATTTTCCCAGGTATGAACCCCGATTTCCTAGTCGGGGTTCAATTCTTCTGGGATATATAAAAATGTTGCAAAATTTCTCTTAAATGGTATCATTAACCATAAGTTATGGAAAATCCAAAACATTTATTTTTAATTATATTTTTGGTGAGCATAGTGCTGGCTTGTACGATTATTTTTATGGGTTGTAGTACGGGTTGAGGTGTTTTTTTGAGAAAGTGTGCTGAGGTATATTACTCCGGTAGAGTTCATGGTGTCGGTTTTCGTTTTACCGCTCAAAATATTTCTTCAAAATATTCAATCTCAGGACATGTTAAAAATCTGTATGATGGAAGAGTAGAAATAATTGCGGAAGGAGAAAAAAAAGAAGTAGAGTCCTTTCTTGAGGCTGTTTACAAAGCAATGGAACCTAATATCGACAAGTTTTCTATCAATTGGTTTGAATTTAGTGGACGTTTTAATGGTTTTTCTGTTGAATATTAACCCCGATTATTATACAACAGTTCCGTTGTTTTAAGTGTCTATTCCAAAAGTATTTGAATTAAATCCCGCTTCCCAAGATTGGTTAGGGCTTTAATTATCTCTCTTTTGTTTTTTTGTAAATATGGTTGAAGCAGTGCCCTCTGGAAAGTTCTCTCTTCTCCTTTTGGCACATAAACTTGCTTTCCTGTAAAAGGATCAATTCCTGTGTAGTACATGCAGGTTGAAACTGTCATAGGTGTTGGCGTGAAATTTTGAACCTGTTCTATCTTCATATGGTTTTTCTTTAAGAAAAGCGCTAATTTCAATGCGTGTTCAAGTGTTGCCCCGGGATGTGAGGCTATAAAATAAGGTATTAAGTATTGTTTTTTCTCCGATTGTTTTGATATTTTGTCAAATTCTTTTTTAAACGATTCGAATTTTTCTACACCTGGTTTTCCCATTGTCAGCAAAACTTCTTCACAAACATGTTCCGGCGCAACAGAAAGTTGCCCACTTACATGATGCTCTACCAGTTCTTTTATATATTCAGGATCCTGCATTGCAAGATCATAGCGGATCCCTGAGTTTGAAAAGAGATGTTTTACTCCTGGAATATTTCTTACGCTTTTTAATAGGTTAATAAGCGGCTTGTGCGAGTTTTTTAGATGTGGACATATTGCAGGATATATGCAACTTGCACGGGTACAGCCTTCTTTTTTTGAGCACTCCATCATGTACATATTTGCAGTTGGCCCTCCAATATCTAAAATAGTTCCCCTAAAATCTTTTCTCTTCATGATTATGTTTTTTACTTCATCCTCAATGGACTTTTGACTGCGGCTTACAATATACTTTCCCTGATGCTGCGATATCGCGCAAAAAGAACATCCTCCAAAACATCCTCTGTGTGATATTGTTGAAAATTTTACAAAATCCCAGGCTGGTATTTTGTGATCTTTGTAGCTGGGGTGGGCTTCATACATGTAAGGAAGTTTAAAAACAGTTTCTAATTCATGGCTTGTCATAACTTGGGGAGGGAATACTACAAGATATCGTCCTTGACATGGCTGAACTATTATTCTTGGGTATCTCTTTCTTCCTTCCAGATAATAAAGTTTAAAAGCTTCGACATATTTCTTTTTATCGGTAGAAACCTCTTCAAAAGAAGGGAGTATGAGATATTCTTTTAATTGGCTTATATCTTTTAAAATGATTGCGGTATTTGACAAATGTAAGAGTTCAAGATTTTGACCTCTTACGTTTGCAACTTCTACAATTGCATTTTCTCCCATGCCATAAACGATTAAATCAGCTTTTGAATCAAACAGAATTGATCTTCTAACTTTGTTTGACCAATAATCATAATGAGCAAAACGTCTTAAACTTGCTTCAACGCCGCCCAAAATAACCATTGAATCGGGAAATAGTTGTTTTATTTTGTTTGTATAAACAATCGTTGCTCTGTCGGGGCGTTTCCCCCCTTTATTATCCGGTGTATACATGTCTGTTCTACGAATTTTGTTGTCGGCAGTATAATTAGCGACCATCGAATCGAGATTACCAGCGGCAATACCAAAAAAAATACGGGGTTTTCCAAGTTTAAGAAAATCTTTATCCTCTTTCCAATTAGGTTGGGCAATTATTCCTACGGAAAAACCATGAGCCTCCAGGTTTCTTGCAATAACGACAGGTCCAAAACTTGGATGATCGATATAAGCATCTCCTGTTACTATTATTATATCAAGCTGGCCTTTTATTTCTGATTTATCTATGGGCAAAAATGGCATATATTAATAATTATAGCTTATAAACGACTATTTGCGGGAATTTTCTGTCGAATATCAAAAACGTCAAAAATGTTTGACATGATAAAATTGATATATTATTATTATATCAAGAAGGTCGAGCTAATGTTTCGTGTAGCTGTCGGTTTATGATAGCATATCGTCATTAGAGACAAGGTAAAATACCTTGTTTTTGTTTATGTAGAGAGGTGAAAGATGGCTAAGAGTTTGTTCGTAGGGAATTTACCCTGGTCTGTAACTTCAGAGGAGTTAGAGGCTAAGTTTGGTGAGGTTTGCTCTGTTATTAGTGCTAGGGTTGTCTCTCGAGATGGCCGTTCTCGCGGATTTGCTTTTGTTGATGTTAATGATGAAGATATGGACAAAGCAATTCAGGCAATGAATGGTTTTTCTTTGGGTGGTCGTGAAATCACTGTTAACGAAGCACGTCCAAAAGCTGAAAAAATATTTTAACTAGGGTGGATTAATTTTTCACCTAAGCCCTTTCTATGATTAAGTTTGTGGAAAGGGCTTTTGTTTTAAAATAAGAGAGATTTATGCGGCTTTTTTGATCTTGTCGGCTTTTATACACTTTGTACAAACGTACTCAGTACACTTTTTGCCATCCACCATGATTCGAATTTTTTGAAGGTTTGGCAGCCAGCGGCGTTTTGTTTTTTTGTTGCTGTGGCTTACATTTTCGCCGCTCCCAGGTTTTTTTTCGCATATGAAACACTTTTTTGCCATAGTTTCTTTATTTTACTGGAATTGTGATAAAATGTCAATCAAATGAGGGGTCAAGATAGGGATCAAGGTTTCAAAAAAGATATTTCTACTCCGGTACAATATTTAAAGGGTGTAGGACCCCTATTTGCTAAAATACTTTCCAAACTTGGTATTCATACCATCGAAGATTTAATTTATTATTTCCCTCGTGATTATGAAGACAGACGTAATTTTGATTCTATAGCTTCCCTTAAAACCCCAAGCGATAAAGTTTTGATAAATGGGAGGATTATAAATATTGAAAGCCAGAAAAAGCCCGGAAGGATGCAAATTTTAAAAATTACATTGAATGATTCTTCCGGATCCATAAGAATTATTTTTTTTAACCAACCGTTCCTTTTGAAACTCTTTACACAAAACACAAAACTTATAGTTTCAGGCAAGCTTGAATTTAATCAATTTGAAGGTTGTATGCAGGTTTTACCCCATTACTGGGAGCTTGATACGGGAGAACCTTTGTCGATAGTTCCTGTTTATAATTTGACAGAAGGACTTTTTGCAAAGAGTATACGGAAGATTATTAGAACCTCGCTTGATCAGTATCTTGATCAAATAAAAGAACCTTTGCCGGAAGAGATATTAAAAAAAAACAGGCTTATCAGTATATTGGATGCAGTCCAAAATCTCCATTTCCCTCAAGATTTGAGAATAGTTGAAGAGGCAAAAAGGAGAATGATATTTGAGGACTTTTTTGTCTTTCAGATCGGATTGGGCAGTCGAAAAAGAGAGATTAAAACTTTAAATGGAATAAAGTTTGATTCCAATAAAGAACTTTTGTCAGATTTTTCCTTGCCTTTTAAACTGACAAAGGCGCAAGAAAAGGTTTTGGATGAAATCTTGGAAGATATGAGCAAAGATAGACCGATGAATCGCCTGATTCAGGGAGATGTCGGTTCAGGGAAGACGGTTATTGCGGCAATGGCAGCTTATGTAACAATAAAAAACGGTTATCAGGTAGCCATTATGGCTCCTACAGAAATTTTAGCGCAGCAACATTATGAAAAGATCTCAAAATTAATCACGTCACAACGATCATTTTCGATCCAATTGTTAACAGGGTCCACCCAATCCAAAGAAAGAAAAGGCTTGATAGAAGCAGATCTTGTGGTGGGGACTCATGCTTTGATTCAAAAGGAGATTAAATTTAAAAAACTTGGACTGGTTGTAATTGATGAACAGCATCGTTTTGGTGTATTGCAAAGGGCGGAATTGGGAAATAAAGGAATGGCCCAAAATCTTATGTTTGTACATCCCGATCTTCTCTTTATGACTGCGACTCCGATTCCCCGATCACTTGCACTTATACTCTATGGAGATCTTGACCGATCGATTATTGATGAAATGCCGCCCGGAAGACAGCCGGTTAAGACTTACTATGTTTCTAATTCAAAACGTAGAAATTCCTACGAATTTATAAGGACGAAAATCAAAGAGGGGAGGCAGGTTTTTGTTGTTTGTCCTTTGGTGAAAGAGACAGAAAAGAGCGATTTAAAGGCAGCAGTAGAAGAGTCAGAATATTTACAAAGAGATATTTTTCCCGAATTTAAAATAGGTCTTATTCATGGGAAGATGAAACAGAGTGAAAAAGAGCGGATAATGTGGGAGTTTCGTAACAATAAAATTCAACTTCTTGTTTCAACGACTGTTATTGAAGTGGGAATTGATATTCCTAATGCTTCAATAATGGTTATTGAACATTCTGAGAGATTTGGTTTATCCCAACTTCACCAGTTGCGGGGGAGAATAGGAAGAGGGGCACACGAGTCTTTCTGTTTTTTAATGGGGGAGCCAAAGAGTAAAGATGCAAGGATCAGGATAAAGGCGATGATCGATTCCAATGACGGTTTTAAAATTGCTGAAGTTGATTTACGGCTTCGAGGCCCGGGAGATTTTTGTGGGGTAAGACAATCGGGTCTTCCTGAATTTAGAATGGCCGATATTGTAAGAGATGAAAAGATTTTGCATCTTGCGCGCGAGGCTGCGTTTAATTATTTGATTGCAGATCCCCATCTTGAAAAAGCTCCCCAACTAAAGAAGAATCTGGTGGGTAGGTACGGGAGGTTTTTGGGATTCTGACAATATCGGGGTTAATCAATGGGTTTTGAGTAAATAATGTTTAGTTGTTTTGACGAAGGTTTTCTTTCTACTGTTTTTATTACATCGATAGCATTGCGATGCAGAATTTTTTCAAAAAATGAAGGCATATCTCTGGTTCCGCTATTTTCTAAACCTTGAGATATTTTATCAAGAATAGACAGAAGACTCTTTTTCTCTATCCTGTTGGATCTCAAATTTTCAAAAAAAGATTGAACACTATCTGGAAGAAATGAGTTTGAGCCCGCTTCTATTTTTATCTTTTTCCCAACACTTAATTTTATAATTATTTTTATGATTTTTTTGTTTTTATCATAACTGAATTGTGTATTTCCTATTACTAAGGTTTCATCTGGATTATCCTCTAAAAATTCTTTTATACCTTTTAATACTTCTATTTTATCCTTATGATTATATGATGGAAGAGGTGTCCGATCCACTGATATTGGTGCGTATAAGATTTGATTTAGCGTACAACTGCTTATCATGAGAGAATCTCGCCAAGATTTTATAAAAGTTTCACCTTATTTTTTTATTGTATTATAGATACAAGAGGTTTGGACGCGATTTTATCGTTGTAATTTTCTTGTGTTGGAAATGCCCTTTGAATTGTTGCAATAATATCAGGGCTTTGAAATTGAAAATAGTCTTGGGCCATTGCGCGTCTTCTTTGGCAAGCAGGCCCCCCCTTGCGATATTTATCAGGATCTTTGGTAACCTTTGTTGGCCCTATCATATATGCGGCAGTAACAAGTCCCATAGAACCCCACATGTCTATATTTGCAAATTTTTCTGCTGTTAGAATTTCTCCTTCCTCTACATTGAATCTCTTAAAATAATCTAAAATAAGCTTAAATCCTATCATCATGTTTATTTCCGGGTTTTCTAAATCTGCGAAAGTAAGGTTGTTTTTATCTGCTATTTTAGGGTATGTATTTTTAGCTGTAATCAACTCAAGTTGAAAAAGCCCCACTGCATTTATATTTTTCTCATCAGGATCAAACTTGCTTTCATCAAATATGAAACTAAATAGAATACACATTAAACGTGCAATGTTTTCTGACACCTCTTCTAGTTTGCCTTTTTGACTTGCTTCCTTTAAAATATCCACAAGTTCCTGCGGCATCATATCAAAAGCCATTTGAATATATTTTTCAGGAATCCAATATTTTTGGGCAACAAAATGTCCTTCAATAGCAGCTCCCTTTGTATTCCTTTCTAAATCTATGGCGGATGCAATTCCCATTTCTATTGTTCCTGTATAATCATCAGAGCTTTCCATCTCTTCTCTTCTTGAAGCATCTATTTTTATATAATGACAATAGGGATAAAATGGAATATCTTGATCAGGGTGTAATAAATTTAGTCCTTCTTCTGTTTTTTGTCTGTTTTTTTCAGAACAAGCTTCCTCTACTGGTTTTTGCCAGGATAAATGCCAAAAAGTTGGCATATAATGAAAATTTGAATTTTTTAAGCCCGAAATATCTGCCATATAGTATTTATCGTAATAAGAGAGATAAAACTTGAGTAAATTTGTTGCTCTTTTGTGGAAAACTTTGTCGTGAAGTTCATGGAAACTATTATAAAATTAAAAAGCCCAACATTAACCCCGATTAGGAAATCGGGGTTAATACCTAAGGATTTTTCCAACAGCCTACTAGAATTCTGTTTGTACATGAAGGGACTGTTGCATAATGGTCATTCCCGTGAGAACGGGAATCTATTTTTCATAAAACAAGATGGATCCCCGCTTTCGCGGGGATGACAAATTACAAAAACTGTCATTACGCAACAGTCTCATGAATAATCGGGGTTAACCCTGAAGTTTTCAGTCTTTCGCAAGCAACTCCGTCATAAATTTTACAAAAACTATTATCAAACTAAAAAGCCTGTGGAGCGAAAAGAATAAAATTAGGCCAAAGCCGAATATGTTTAAAAATTGAAGCAATATTATCGATCCATACGATTTTTCCGCTATGCTATCGGAAGATATCTCTTTATATTTTTCATCTTTAAGGAACCCTTTGTAAAATTTCTGCGAAGTACCAATCAGTATTACGATAATCAATGATAAAAATTCTACTATTTGAAAAGCAGATGCTTCTCCGTGAATTATCAGAGCCCTTCCTGTATTATCAAGCGCAAAGATTATGAAAAAAAAGACGGTATTTACAAATATAAAAGCGCTTTGAGAGAGGATTAAAAATGTAAAATCAAAATGCCTCTTCTCTTTGAAAAATAAAATTGATAATCTTGCGATATTAAAAAGATAATTGATTATCGCTTCTATAAAAAAACCTAAGAAGACAATGAGCGTTGTCCAGCCGAAAAATAAAACCCCAACAACAAAGAGGAGATTGGTTAATATGATATATGTTTTTGCGGCGTTCTCGTTTTGCATTGGGCTTGATTATACTATATAATATTTTAAAAGTCTTTTTATCATGCGTATAATTTCAGGCTCCAGAAAAGGGCGAAAATTAAAAGTTCCAAAAACCGACTTGAGACCTCTTTCCGATCAAGCCAAAGAATCTCTTTTTAACATATTAGCTTCTGATATTCCGGATAGCGACTTCTTAGACCTTTTTGCAGGAAGCGGATCTGTTGGGATTGAGGCATTGTCCCGAGAGGCGAGACTTTCTATTTTTGTAGAAAAAGATCGGAAAGCTGTTTCTGTTATACGGGAAAACCTCGAAGATCTTGGGCTTTCTGACAGGGCGGAGGTCTTTGCTATAGATGTCTTCCAGGCCCTTAAGATTCTTTATAAAAAGCAGGCAAAGTTTGATATAATATTTCTTGGAGCGCCTTATGGCAGTCTATTTTTGTTGAAATCGCTCCAATTTCTGGGTGAGTTTAACTTGTTAAAACCAAAGGGGATTATAATTGCTGAACACAGGGCCAAAAGCAGTCTTGATGGTACAATAGGGTATCTGGATAAGTTAAGAGAACATAAATGCGGAGATACACTCTTTTCTTTTTATAAAGGGAGTTTTGATGAAAAAAGCGGTATA
>MEUA01000022.1 GCA_001771505.1 candidate division WOR-1 bacterium RIFOXYB2_FULL_36_35 | reverse complement strand
AGATAACATCTGAAAAGTTAATAAAAAGTTTTAACCAATAAATAAAAAACTTTTTTTAAACACCCTTTTGCATATTAAACAAAGGGGTGTTTTTTTGTTTATTGTCCCTCATAAAAACCTTCTCAATATTCAAAAACAATCCCGCAGGCCCGGGTTTTGATAACCCTCCCACCCTGTTACTTACCCCAATCATAAAATGAGGATACCATAGGAAAATATAAGGCAGATCAACTGATATAATTTTATATAATCCTAGCGCCAATTTCTTCTAAAACTAAATCTATTGCCATTTCTTTTGAAGAATAAATTTTATCTCCTTCATGTAAATGGAATGGAAAAGATTGTATCTCTTTATGATGAGGAACATTATCCCATCTTGCTATAAAAGAAGCATCTTTTTTTTGCCAATGGTATCTATATTTTAGTCGAGTTATATTCCCGTGTTTTACTTCAACATATTCCGCAATATACAAAACAGACGCATCTATTAGCTCAAGTAGTCCGGAAATATAACAGTTATTCTCATCAATTTCATCAAAATTCACATTCGAATCAGAAATAATAGGAGAATCCATGCATAATTTTAAAAATTGGGTTTGATATTCCTTAATTGTCATTTTATTTTATTGAGGCACTTTTTAGAATTGACAGCTTTTTAGTCCAGAGATCAAGGCCTTTCTTTGCGGCAAACCAATTAAAATAATCAGCATCGTCTCCTGTTTCACCATTTTCAAACTTGTTTAAAAATTGCTCGGAATCGATTTTGTGTTTTTTTTCAAATTCAGAACATAAATCTTTGTATTTATCCACCTTGTATTGAGCAAAATTTAATTTCTCATGAAACATTGAGTTTAAAACTTCAGAAACATCTTGAAGATTGTAGTCTTTGTCTAAAGAAACTATAACTTGATTCATTTTTTTCACTCCTTAACAACTAATCTTCATATGCTAAGTTAGAGGTTTAAATTAGTTTCTTATTTGATATTATACCAAAAATCACTTGAAATTTCAAAAAAAACTTACCTTTAACACCCTTTTGCATATTAAACAAAGGTTTTTTTTTATCTATTGTCTCTCACAAAAACCTTCTCGATATTCAAGAATAGCCCGGCAGGTCCGGGTTTTGATAACCCTCCCACCCTGTCACTTACCCCAATTATCGAATGAGGATACCATAAGAAAATATAGGGTTGATCGGCTGATATGATTTTATATGATTTTGTATAAATTTTCTTTCGAGCCAATTTATTGATGGTAGTCCTCCCCTGTTCAAGCAATTTATCAACTTCAGGATTATTATATTTTATAAAATTAAATCCTTGAGGATACATACTTGAATGCCAGATCGAATAGGAATCAGGATCAAGCCCCAGCGACCATCCCATAATTATTGCATCAAACTTTTTAGGAGACGACGGACTGTTTAAGATTTTAAGCAAGGCAGCCCACTCCATAACACGAATATTCATTTTGACGCCGACTTTCTTAACTTGCTGTTGAAGAATTATAGCCGCTTTTTCTCTTTCCTTATTGCCTTGGTTAACTAAACATGTAAATTCAAATCTTTTTCTATCTTTATATCTCCAGCCATCCTTTGAAAAAGACCAGCCCGCTTTTGCTAAAAGATCATTAGCCTTTTTTGTATCATAGCTAAACTTTGAAACATTTTCCGAATATGCCCATGAAACAGGATGCGACGGGGAATAAGCCTTTGATCCCAAATTTTTTAACACCAGCGAAATTATTTGATCTTTGTCAACAGCATAAGCAAGTGCCTGCCTGATTCTTTTGTCAGAAAAAAGAGGGTGGTCATTGTTTAGCCCAAGATATGTATACAGAAGAGTGTCATATTCAAAGAGTTTTATCCCTTTTCCCCCTTTCATTCTTGCAAAATCTTTCGGCGGGATGCCGGCAGTATCAATTTGTCCCGATTCCAAAGCAATAAGGGTCGCATTTTCATCAGGGATAATTCTATAAATTATGGAAGAAAGAAGAGGGATTCCTCCATAATAATCTTTATTTCTTACAACCTCTATATAATCTCCCGTTTTCCACCTGGAAAACTTAAAAGGCCCTGTCCCTATTGGCTTTCTATTATAAGAAGAAGTGTTGATATCCCCTTTTTCATAAAGATGTTTTGGAATAATCCCTATTCCCGTGCTTACAAGAAATGGGGAAAATGGCTTTGGCAAAATTGCCTGTATCGTATACTTATCAATAACATTAAACTTGATCGGCTTGCCATCAATAATATAACTTGATCTTCTAATAGAATTAACTTTGGGGTTGAGTATAGAATCAAATGTGAATTTGACATCTTCTGCGGTAAAATTGACTCCATCGTGCCACTTGATATCTTTTCTAAGAAAAAAAGTCCAGATTTTTCCGTCAGAAGAAAATGTCCACGACCTTGCCATATCAGGCACAACTTCAAGCTTTTCATTTATTTTTGTAAGACCGGAAAAGATAACCCCTTCAACTGCAGATGATGAAGAATCGGTCGAAAGAATTGGATTCAAAACAGAAACTTCACCGCCAAGGGAGAACACTAGTTTTCCGTTTGGATCATAATCAGCAAAACCTATGCTCGAAAAAACAACCAAAGCCATCACAAAAAGGATAAGTTTGTTTATTAAAATAATTTTACCTTCATTAAACATTTTTTTACATGTTAGAAAGTTCAAGAATTTTTGTAGTCCCATTTCGCTTATATCCTGTCAACACATATTTATCGTCAACTTCACTGTAATCATATACTATTTTTCCCGCAACATCATTATTTTCATATTCTTTTCCAGTAAAAGGATTTTTTGGAATAGAGCCTATGTAGCCGCCAGACATAAGATAATTTTCACATAAATTTCTGACAGAGATACTCTTTCCTACGGGATAGACCATATTCTCCATATTATAAGATTCAACGGCAAGTTGAACAGAATGCATTACAGATTTAACAGATGCTTCCTTCGCCCGATCTTGAGTCCCCATAAGGTTTGGCAATAAGAAAACCGCAAGCAATCCTATGATTCCGATAACCACCAAAATTTCCAACAATGTAAATCCCTTCTTATTCATAAAATTCCTCCTTTATAACAATGAATTTACCATTTCAAACAAAGGCATAATCATGGCAAGCGCCACAAAAGCTACAACCCCTCCCACCAAAAGCGTTGCGGCAGGCTCTATGTAAGACGCTAAATTTTTCAAATCATATTCAACCTGCTCAGAAAAACTCTCGCCCCCCTCCCATAATACATCCGCGAGTCGTCCACTCTCTTCTCCAACTGCGAGAAGCTGCACAAACAATCCATTAAACAACTTGTCAGAAGCTGAAGCAAAAGCAAAAGACAAAGAACTCCCTTTTCTAATCTTATCAACCACTAAAGATGCTTTCAATTTAAACACATTACTATTTAAACCATCAATAAAATTATGAAAAGCCTCAACAAAAGACACCCCACTTTTTAGCTGGCAACTTAAACTGTAACAAAAATCGCTCATTAACATATTAATCCTAATGTTTCCAGCCAAGGGGAATTTAATACAAAAGTCAAAATCTGTAAAAATTTTATGGACAAAAAAAACTAAAATAAACAGTAAAAAAATCAACACCCAACTATAATAAGGTAGAACCATCGCAATTCGGCTAATTAATGGCAATTTAAAATCAAAAGCAGAAAACAGATCAGAATACGATGGTAAAACAAAAAAAATCATCCCCAAGAAACTAAAGATACTCATAATTAAAACAATAAAAGGATAAGTTAAAGATGTTTTAAGCATTTTTTTGAATTTATCCCTTCGATCTAAAAAGGCAGAAGCTCTAAACAAAGTCTCCTCTAGCATGGAATTTTCTTCTGCAATTTTAAGAATATTTCTTATCTCTCTCGATATCAAGCCCTCTTCATATATGGCACGGGAAAAAGAGATCCCTTCTTCAAGTCGAGAAGATATAAACGCAAAATTTCTTTTTGTCTTTTCATCCGAATGCAAAGCCAAAAATTTTAAGGCCTTGTTTAAGGGAATTCCTGTTTTTAGAAGAGAGGCCAGTTGTTTAAAAAAACTTGCCTTAAGGGTAGTCTTCCTCCTTGCTCTCGCAATTTTATTTAAAGCTCTTTCAAAAAATTCAAAATTCATTATTGTATACCAAAAAACAATTTGGCATTATCTGTTGTAACTGCGGCTACTTCTTCTTCAGTCCTTTCTATAAGAGCGCCTATTGCTTTAGCAACATAAGCAACAAATGCGGGTTCATTCCTCTGGCCGCGAAAAGGTTCCGGCGCAAGATAAGGAGAATCTGTCTCTATCATTAATCTATTAAGAGGGGTATTTTTCACGCTTTCTCGAAGCAAATCAGCTTTTTTAAATGTAATATTTCCTGTATAGGATATATAAAATCCTTTGTTTATAGCAAAAGCCAAAAGCTCTTTTGCGCCCGCAAAACAATGAAAAACACATTTTATCTCTTCATATTTTTTTTCGCTCATAATCTTTATAATATCATTATGCGCTTCACGGCAATGCACAATTACCGGAAGATTAAGTTCCAAAGCTAGATCCATGTGTCTTTTAAAAGATTCCTGCTGAACATAAGGTGCAACTTTACATTTAAAATAATCAAGTCCTGTCTCACCTATTGCAACAATTTTTTTATTCTCCTTTGCAATTTTCTTAAACTTTCTCAGAATTTCATCTGTCAGGTTGTCAGCATCGTGAGGATGAATTCCAATCGCGCCATATACAAAATCAACATCATCAGACAAACAAGAGACAGAAAGAGACGATTCATAATCAAAGGAAGGATTTATTATGGCAAAAACCCGAGCTTTTTTAGCACGATCTAAAACATCCTGCAAATCAGGATATTCACCCCGATTAGGAAATCGGGGTTCATCTATTGTCAAATGAGCATGAGTATCAATATACATTTTTACATCCTAACATAGTTATAATGATTAAAGTTTCATCTCTCCAGATTTTTAAATACTTCTAGCGCCAAAATGACGAAAACAAAATTATTTATTCAATCTTGGAAATAATGGTTGTCCCTTCTTTATAACAATCCCAGCAATTTTCATGCCAAAGGGATTTAAAGAGATACTTTGAGGTTCTTGAGGAAAATTCAACTGCTTCCAAATTTCAAGTGACGAACCCGGCATAAACGGGCTGACGAGAGCCGCTACAATTCTCAATGCCTCGTACAAATTAAATAGCACACAAGACAATTTTTCTGTTTCACCTTTTTTTTCAAGCGCCCACGGAGCTTCCTGTTCAATATAAGCGTTTGCAAAGCTGATCAGGATCCAAACACATTCCAATGCTTCAGAAAAAGCTAACCGATCAATACACTCATCAAATTTAGATGGGGTTTGTTTAATTAAATTTATAATATCTCTGGAAAGTGGATCAAAAGCATTATCTTTAACATCAGGGACTTTCCCCTCAAAATACTTTTCTATCATCGTCAATGTTCTAGACAATAAATTTCCCAAATCATTGGCCAAATCAGCATTATATCTATTTATAAAGGACTGTGTTGAAAAATCGCCGTCATTGCCAAACGAGACCTCACGCAAAACAAAGTAACGAAAAGCGTCAACCCCATAGTTCTCACTCATTTTTATCGGATCAACCGTATTACCAAGACTTTTACTCATCTTCCTCCCTTCAACAGTCCACCACCCATGTCCAAAGACTTTTTTAGGAAGAGGAAATTCAATCGCCATTAGAATTGCGGGCCAAATAACCGCATGAAAACGAACAATCTCTTTCCCCATCAAATGAATATCCGCCGGCCAATATTTTTTGAATTTTTCACCATCCGGATAACCGATCGCAGAAATATAATTTATCAAAGCATCAAACCATACATAGATAACATGTTTCGAATCATTGGGGACAGGCACTCCCCAGTTAAAAGTTGTCCTTGTAATTGAAAGATCTTTTAATCCTTGTTTAACAAAATTGACAACTTCATTTAACCGCGATTTCGGCTGAACAAAGTCCGGATTTTCCGCATAAAGCACAAGCAGTTTGTCCTCAAACGCCGACAATTTAAAGAAATAGCTCTCTTCTTTCAAGATTTTAGTCTCTCCGTGACAATCAGGGCAAACACGAAAAGGCAGATCATTTGCATCCAAAGTCTGACCCTGTAAAACGAAAGTCTCACAAGAGACACAGTACCACCCCTCATAAATCCCCTTATAAATCAAACCTTTTTCAAGCAAGGTTTTAAAAATACCCTGAACCGCCTTTATATGCCTATCATCTGTTGTGCGAATAAAATCATCATTTGTTATCTGAAGGAGATCCCAGGTTTTTTTATAGCTATCGACAATAGAATCAACAAACTCTTTAGGGTTTTTTTTCTCTCTTTCCGCAGCTTGGGCAACTTTCTGTCCATGTTCATCAGTTCCTGTCAAGAAAAAAACATCAAAACCCTTTGATCTTTTATAACGAGCTAAAACATCAGCGCCAATTGTGGTATAAGCGTGACCGATATGAGGAATATCATTTACATAATAAACAGGTGTTGTTATATAAAATTTCTTGTTCATATAAACATTATATCAACAAAAATATAACAATTACAATCAAACCAACCCAGGAACGTTAAAAAGCCTTATTGAAAAGATTGTAAAGAAACGATGAAAAATTGAACCTTTCTTCATATTTAATTTGATTGGCTGTCGCAAAAAGCCAGAAAGAAAATCCGCTTCTATGCGCGATACAAATTGGCATATCAAGGTACAAACCAACTCCATAAGCAGCTGCTTTGGAAGCTTCATCCAAATCAAATTCTAAATATGCGGGAGCCACATTCCTTGCATCAGTTAACAAATTGCTAGTCGCAGAATTATCCCTATAACCTAAAAATCTTTTAATGGTTATACCAAAAATTGATATATCCGCAGGCATAACATCCCTATAAGGAATCTTAAAAATTTCTCTTAAAGAAGTGGTATTGTCTTTATTTATCCAAAAGCTGTACAGATAATGAATTTCATTTATTGCAGGGCGCTTTGCCAGTTCTCCATAGAAATTATCTCCGCTAAATATTTTTGCTCTAAAAGAAGGGATCAACCTCTCATTTTCAGACAGATCTCTAACATATAATTTAATTATATTCCCGTTTTTAAAGGTAATTTTAATAATGTCCGATGCTGAAGAAATACCTATTTTATCTCCCGCTAAAACGCCATCTTTTCTATATATAGATAATTCTGGAGAACGATATGTAGAATCCTCTATTTGTAAAAAATAATCCCCTATTTCATGAGAAAAAACTTTTAGCCCTTCATCCCCTTCCTCAAAAACAAGAGAAGTATCTCCTACTTGGGGATCATTTTTTCCCCCAGGATGGTAAGAGACAAAGCTTACAGTCTTATTTCCATAAAGAGAAAAAGCCCTTCTCCCTCTTCCCCTATGATCAACGTTTCCTGACTTATATTCTTCAACTTCATACTCATCAGTCTCTTTTTTTGCGTTTAATGAAAGATTTAAAGGGAGTTCTCCTTCAAACTCTTTCCCATAAGGCCTAACGTTAACTATCGGACATCTAATTAATGATCTTCTAGTTAAACCGTTACTATCAACAAACCGACAATTATCATCGGGTAAAGCTCGTAACCCACTATACACAAAACCGTCATATCTAACGCTACTAGTTCTCGGAGTAGCCCGTAATTCTGTTACAACAGATCTAGGCAAAGAAACTCTTTTGAATCTAACACCAGAACTCATATTTTTTTCTCCCTATTATTCGATATATATATCGTTACTTATCTCGAATTATTTCATATTTTATCTATAAGAGCTTCAAAAAACATAAAAATACAACTAGAAGCTATGAAAGAAATTAAACAATTTAACCCAAACAGGATAATTGTCCATTAATGAGATAGGGAAAAGGGTCGGCTTGTTAACGTCCAGACACCCGCCGCCATAATATTGCAAATAAACAAATAATGGATTTAACATACTTGGTAAAAAAGCATTTTCGTAAAAAAGATCAAAACCATTTTGTTTCGCCGCATCAATCGCATAACCTTTAAAATCTTTTCCAAGATCAAATTCATTGCAAAAGCCCGCGTACTGGCCATACAATCCAAAGGTTGTATCTGGATCAGAATATGAACTTACAGAATCTTTATACTGAAAATAAAATCCGGAAATTCCATATTTGTGCAAAGTAGAGTGAACAGCATCTAAATATAAAACTCTTTTTTCAGGTGGCTGGGCTCTATCAACACCATACTCTCCAACAATTAAAGGGGCTCTCCCTACAGTTCTTACCCAAGATAATTTCCTTGAAATATCTCTCTCTATGGTCTTAGCATCAAAATAAGGCGAAGCAGCGCCATTAGTAAACTCATACGGCTGATAATAATGAGTTTCATAAACAACATTACTGTCATCAACCTTAACAAATCCACCATTCCAAATAATTCCCTGCTCCCCTCCATCTATTGCCCATCCGCTCTTATTGTTATCCCAATACCTCTCTCCTATATTCGCTTCTCTGCTTATATATTCAGGAACAAAAATAATATGTCTTTTATCTTCACTCCGTATAACAGAACACAGCTCATTATATTTTCTTATAAACTCTTCCATTGAACAATCAACAGTTGCAGGCAATCTAGGCTCATTAAAAATGTCATAACCCGCAACTCCGGGAATATTTTTTAAGTTCCTGACAAGGTAACGCCACATATCCAATGTATCCGCCCAATATTTTTTACTTTCAAAAATCGATTGAAGCCTTTCATTCCCTGGTTTTTTTCTCTCTTCCGCATCGTTTTGATCATCAAGCCCTTCAGGCAAATGCAAATCAATAATTACATAAACACCAATTTTGTTGAATTTTTCTATATGACTTTTGAGTAATACCAAATTTGATTCACGATTAGGATTATCTCTGGCAAAAAGTCCATAATTTATAGCGTATCTTACGGCCTTGCATCCCAGGCGCTTAATCAGTTCAAAATCTATGTCCTGCAAAACCCACCTATCCTGCACAGTGGGCCTTTCAAGTCTTCTTTTGCTATAGTTATAATTCCCCCAAACATTATTTGAAAGATTTATACCATTAAGAGAAACAACCTCTCCCTTTTCATCAACAATACTCATGCCAGCAACCCTTAACCACGGGAGATCGGCCTTATCTTTTTTCCTTTTTGATAAGGAGGCCGTCGATGAAATATTAACAACAGAATCAATTTCAGACATTATTTTAAGCCTTTTTTAATAAGAGCAATGAAAAACTCTAGTTGGAAACCACAACATTGCACAACTGAGTCACGGATTGTCAAAAACTTAATTATTCAGAGCTCTCATGCTTTATTATCGAAGAAATTAAATAAAAAATTCAGAGGATTTTTAAAACATTTTTAAAATACTACAGAGGGAATAAAATTCTTATTTTCTTTACTCCTTTAAGAAAAACTCCAGCCTCGTATGGAAGATCCTCCCCGGGAAGTAAGCCGTAAACAGGGACAGGCTCCCACACTTCTTTATCCTCAAATTGAACCTCAACTAAAAATCTATCTAAAAATTTATCTTCCCAAACCTCAGAATAGATATCATCATAATCATACTGAGGTTTTAAAAAACTCTTAAAAAGAGGAGGAACTCCTTCTGGAGTCTTATCAAAAACCGAAGGAAGAGAAACAACCATCCATTGAGTTTTTATCCTTGCATAACCCATTTCGGGACTTCCAGCATGGCCTGCAGGTATTATTTGAAAACCCCCTACTCGCCCAATAGGGGATGTTGAAATGTCAATTACCCCAGGATGGTTTGCGCGAATGCGTCCCGGATTTGCATACAAAGTTCCGTCGAATCTCCCCACCCCTTGAACAGGACGTAAAACTTCTCCTATAATCCGGAGTCTGCAATCTTTGTCTTCAAAATATATCTTACCAGAAAATTTATTTTCAAAAATAATACTTTTGGGCCAGTCAGAAGGGACTGAAACAATTATCGTCAAAACATCTCGTTCTTTTAATGACCCTTTTATTTTTTCCCCGTTTATATAAACCTCGTTACCAACAAACGGAGCAAGGCCCCCACCAAAGATTGCTTTACCGGCTGGAATATCCGTATAAATCGATGAACTTGAGTTTAAGTAAGATTTGTAGTTTTTAATTGAAGATAAGAACTCTTTCGGAACAATAGAAAAAATCCCTTTTTTATCATCAACTTTAATATGTATAGCATTAACAGAAGTCGCAGCAACTTCAGATGAACCAACCCATTGTGTTGCGGTAAAACCTTTTGGATTGATCTTTTCTAAGGGATAAACAATATGTCCGATAACTTGAAATGTCTCCCCAAAATCATTACTAACAGAAATTTCTCCGTTTTTAGTATTAATTATTTTTATGCGGAACTGCTCTGTTGTTTCTAAAGTAGCTTCTGTTGCAAATGAAGGAAGAATTGCCAGTAAGAAGAATATTACAAAAAGAAACAAGGTTCCAAGGGAGTTCACACCCTTGCCCCATTGATCGCTTAACACATTGAACCTTTTTTTCATATTGTTCGAAGCCATTCAACAATAGTCCTCAACGGGGTTCCTGTCGCCCCATCGCTGTAAGGCTCATAACTTTTGCTTAGATAAGCAGTCCCCGCGATATCCAAGTGTATCCAGGGGATATCTCCTACAAACCTATG
>MEUA01000021.1 GCA_001771505.1 candidate division WOR-1 bacterium RIFOXYB2_FULL_36_35 | reverse complement strand
AAAAAGGATAGGAATATAAAAGCTAAAAGTAATCCGATTTTTTTAAACATAAAACTTTCTTGGCAATATTATAACAGGAAATAGTTTTTGTTTATATATAGGCTTAAAAAAATATCGAAAGTTCGTATTTTGCGTTTTCATCGGAATCCGATCCATGAATCATATTTTTAATACTCCCGTTTTCATCGAAAACGTTTTCTTCTTTAAACTCGGCGCGAATCGTACCCGCTTCCGCCTTTCGTGGGTCTGTTGCCCCCATAATTTCGCGAAGCTTTGAAACGGCATCTTCTCTCTGAAGTTTCATCAAACAAATCTGCCCTGAAGTGATAAATTTGACAAGCCCATTATAAAAAGGCTTATTTTTGTGAACAACATAAAGCTTTTGCGCTTCATCCAATGTCATGTTAACAAGCTTGCTTTCTAGAATTTCAAAACCGGAATCGGTCAGCTTTTTTTTTATTTTGTCCGCAATCCCCCGAGAGACTGCGTCAGGCTTAATTATGCAAAAAGTTTGCTCTTGCACGTTTTATCGCTTCCTTAACCCTGCTTGGAGCTGTCCCACCATGCACATCCTTTGCCTTAACGCTGCTTTCGGCCGACAAAATCCTTGTAACATCATAAGTAAATCTCTCGGAATATTTTTTAAGATCGGGAAGAGCCATATACTCCAATTGCATATTACACTCTTCACAAAAAGCGATTATCTTCCCCACTATCTCATGGGCAGTCCTAAAGCTCTCTCCTTTTGTAACAAGATAATAAACCATATCTGTCGCCGTAAGAAACCCTTTCTTGGACGCTTTTAACATTCTTTCACTATTTACCTTTGCAGTCTTAAGCATCTCCGCCATTATCCCCAAACAGGCTTTTAAAGTATCTATCGAATCAAAAAGCGGCTCTTTATCTTCCTGCATATCCCTGTTGTAGGCAAGAGGAAGCCCTTTCATAGTTGTTAGAAGAGAAAAAAGGCTTCCGTAAACTCTGCCAGTTTTACCTCTCGTAAGTTCTGCCATGTCTGGGTTTTTCTTTTGAGGCATAAGTGAGGAGCCTGTCGTATAAGCATCGGATAAAGTTATATAACAAAATTCATAACTCGACCAGATAATTAATTCTTCTGCCAATCGGGAGAGATGCATTTGGCAGACAGAGGCAGAATAGAGATAATCCAGAACAAAATCACGGTCTGATACCGCGTCGAGACTGTTATTCGTAATATTTGCAAAGCCAAGTTCTTTTGCAAGAAACTTTCTATCAAGGCCAAAATTTGTCCCTGATAATGACCCGCTGCCAAGAGGCATAAAATCACATCTTCTATAAGAATCTTCAAGCCTATCTTTGTCGCGTTGCAACATTTCGTAATAAGCCATCATCTGATGGGCAAATAAAATAGGCTGTGCGCGTTGCAGATGGGTATATCCAGGCATTATTACATCTATATTTTTGTCGGCAAGGTCAACTAAAGACTTCTGGAGGTTTTCGATCTGGATCAATGTCTCTGTAATTTCCCATTTAAGGTACATTCTAAGATCCGTAGAAACCTGATCGTTGCGGGAACGGCCTGTGTGAACTTTTTTGCCGACCTCCCCTATTTTTTCAATCAGGAGCATTTCAATATTCATATGGATATCTTCACATGAGGCTTTAAATGGATTTTTTCCCTTATCTATCTCTTTTTTAATCGTTTCCAACCCTTTGATAATTTTTTGGCACTCTTGAACTGTCAGTATCCCTGCCTTTTGAAGACACCTTGCATAAGCCATACTTTGGATTATGTCCTGCTTGTAAAGTCTTTTATCATAATGGACAGAGGCAGAAAATTCTTCGGCAGATTTTGCGATTGGCAGACGAAACCGACCCGACCACGCTTTTTTTGATGACATTATTTAGCCTCCCAAAAATTAAAACCCAAAAAAATGATTGTCAATATTATAACAGGTAATTGTTTTAAGTTACAGGAGAGATGCCCAGGATTTTGTTATTTTTTTATTTATTTTCGCCTGAACCTTCATCGGAAGCCCAAATAAATTTATAAATCCTTCAGCATCCTTTTGGTTATAAACTTCCTCTTTTTCAAACTACCTATAAAATCCAATGCTAGCGTGAGTTTACTACTTAAAAAATAAAAAAGGCTGTAATCCTTCTAGCTATTGACTTTCAGAAAAACGGCTTGTATACACCAAAAAACATTATTTCATTAAAACTTCAAATAATTTTCTTGTATCCTGACCATCAATCTCTTCCATGCCGTACTCAATGTTGAATTTGTTCGCATTCGCAGGAACTATGTATTTTACTTTTCGCACAGAAGATAAGCGATCTAAAATCTTGTTTCTTTGAATATGCCTCCATCTTTCACATAATTTCATCGATAAAAATCTGAAACCAAAAAAAATCACCTGAAATTTTCAAAAAAAAACCCGATGTTCTTTTATAAGCAGTTAGCACTATGGCGATGGGTTGTTCTTGGAAAAGGACAACCCGCCCAGGGTTGCTAACTTGATATGTGGAAAATTCGGAGGACATCGAACCTCTGAATTAATCAGAGGTCTCGACAAGGAGACATAGGGCAATATAAAAAGATCAAAGAGGCGTCTTGCCCCTATGTTTATTAAGTGAACAAAATAAAAATTAATACTTGGGAGCAAGCTTTTCGATTAAACTTTGAGCCTCAAACAAGAGTGTATGACACTCATGAATGGAGTGAGTCTTTCTCTCCTAATTTTAAAAATGAATTTCAAGCTGTTTTGCAAGCAAAAACTCAGAAGAGAAGGATTGATGCCTTAGTTGATTTCGTGCTACGCCAGCAATTAAGTCGTTGGCAACGGGGTTGCGCAGATGGTTTTAAAGAACTGGCCAATTTGAGATTTGAGGGAAATCTTGCCCCACTATTATATTTAGGACGTGACCCAAATGGATATTTTTATAGAAAATACACAAGTATGTTTTCAGGAATAATTGGTTTAGATGTTGGCTGTCAATTATTTGAAGAATCTAAACATAATTTTGCAATTCCTCATTACGAGTATTATCGAAAATTAGGAGCAAAACGAATGATTGGCATAGACATGCTGTTGAAAGAGGCAAACGAAAAAGAGGATGTATATCCCACAGATGTTCGCAACATGGATACTCCTGCTTTGCTACAAGAAAAAGGAATAGCTCATTTTGCAACTGTAGCCAAGATTTTTGGGAAAACATCGCCCAGTAATACAGTTTTGGAAATAGCAGGAGGTTTGTCAGAATTACAAAGAGTCCTCCGACTGGATGGTCTAATCTTTGTGGCGGACAGTAGAATAGATACTGCTCTTGTTTACATTGCACAAAAATTAGGATTTAAAGTTTTTCATAATACGATAAGAACAGCAACATTGTTAAACCTTCCTCTAGGATATTTTATAGTACACGCGAATTGTCCAGTTGATCAAAATCATTTTTCGGAAGTTTTGAGCATATTAGGGGAAAATCAATTAGAGATATTACCTTATTAAATTTGCATAAAAATTTCACGGAAAGAAATTCATTATTTGCATATACACATAACCCTTGCTATCCCTTAAAAGTTTTAGCAGAAACCTTCATTGGCGACCCAAAAAGATTGATCCTCAATTTTCATTGACCCAAAAATCATAGAATGCTAAAATAATTATAGAGGTGAAAAGTTTTGAAAAAGAAAATGATTGAAATACCACTAGATGTATATGAAAACGCCAATTCTCTTGACGATATAGAAGATTGGCTGTGGTCTCATAATAAAGAGTTTGTTAAAGAGATGGAAAATGCCTCTGAAGACATCAAAAAAGGAAGGCTGACTTCTTTAAAGGAGCTGAAAAAAGAATTAGCTATCAAATAAAAATCACCCAAAATGCCGATAAAAATTTTAAGGATTTAGATAAATCAATCACAAAAAGAATTATAAATAAACTAGAATGGCTTGCTCAAAATCCTTATATTCATCATTTTGCACTAAAAGGATTTTCTCAAAAAGATGGAAAATTATTTAGATATAGAGTTGGAGATTATAGAATAATATATAAAATTGACCATGAAGAAGAAACCTACTATATTTGTGGAGTAAAACATAGATCTGAGGCATACAAAAATCTTAAGCCTTATTTTGGTTAGAAAATTATCTCTATTTAAATGTCTTTGAATGAACTTTTATCGGCAACCCAAATAAATTGATAAACCCTTCAGCATCCTTTTGGTTATAAACTTCCTCTTTTTCAAAAGAGGCAAGCTGTGGATCGTATAGAGATTTAGAAGCCTTGCGACCTACAACGGCGCAATTGCCTTTGTAAAGCTTTAAGCGAACAACTCCTGTCACATTCTTTTGTGTTTCATTGATAAAGGCATCAAGAGATTTACGAAGTGGAGAATACCATTGTCCGTTATAAACAAGTTCAGAATAACGAATAGCAATCCCCTGCTTCATGTGATGAGTATCGCGGTCAATTGTAATAGATTCAAGGGCTTGATGGGCTAAATATAAAATAGTACCGCCAGGCGTTTCATAAACTCCTCGGGATTTCATTCCAACTAGGCGATTTTCAACGATATCAACACGTCCTACGCCATTTCGTCCGCCGATTTTGTTAAGTTCTTTAATTAAAGCCACAGGCGAAAGCTTTTTGTCATTAATAGATACAGGCTCCCCTTTTACAAATCCAACTTCAACATACTCTTCTTTATTTGGAGCTTTAGCAGGATCAACGGTCAAAATAAACATATCCTCTTTTGGCTCATACCATGGGTCTTCCAAAACGCCCCCTTCATAACTTATATGCCACAAATTTCTGTCTGATGAATAAGGCTTCGATTTGGAGACAGGGATAGGAATATTTCGTTTGTTCGCATAATCTATCTCTTCTTCACGACCTTTAAGTTTCCATTCTCTCCAAGGAGCAATAATTTTAAGATCGGGAGCCAGAGCCTTAAAAGTCAATTCAAATCGAACCTGGTCATTTCCTTTGCCTGTTGCCCCATGGGCTACTGCATCGGCCTTTTCTTTGAGTGCAATTTCAACTTGGCGTTTCGCAATAAGAGGGCGGGCAATTGATGTACCTAAAAGATATTGGCCTTCGTAAATAGCGCCGGTTTTGAGCATCGGAAAAATAAAGTCTTTCGCAAATTCTTCTGTTAAATCTTCTATATAAATTTTTGAAGCGCCGGTTTTTAGAGCTTTTTGTTTTAAACCTTTGAGTTCCTCTTCCTGCCCAACATCAGCGGCATAAGCTATCACTTCGCAACCATAATTTTCTTTGAGCCAGTTAATCATAATTGAAGTATCAAGCCCACCAGAATACGCAAGAACTACTTTTTTAATTTTTTGCATTTTGGAACTCCTCATTTTAAAAAGAAAAGCTGAAAGCTCCTTTTAAATTTACCAATAATATTATATCAAAAAATAATATCGGAGGGAATTTAATTATGGAA